>NZ_LGTE01000002.1 GCF_001263415.1 Thermincola ferriacetica | reverse complement strand
ACGTTTTTGGATTGTTCGGTAGAACCTTTAGCCACTTGTTCTATGGTCTGGGCCACCTGCTGGGTGGCTTTGGTCGCTTCTTCTGCGTTGGATGCTAATTCTTCGCTGGTGGCAGCAACGGTCTGGCTGGTGGTATTTATCTGTTGAATAATGTGCTTCAAGTTGTCTACCATGGTTTTGAAGGCGCTGCCGAGAGCTTGTATTTCATCGCCGGATTTGATATCGGGTACGCGTACTGTCAGATCACCTTGAGCAATTTCACCGGCTACGTTCGTCAGGGTTATTACCGGTTTTGATATGCTTCTGCCGAAGAAAATGCCGATTGATGTGCCCAGAAGCAAAGCCACAGCAGATACGCTATAAGTTACTGCTTTAGCAGTATTGGTTGCGTTTTTGGCCGTGTTAACGTTTTCTGTTATCAGACTATCGTTTAACGCAATCAGTTCGGCCGAGGCTGCTTTGAACTCTTTAATAGCTTTGGCGGCAGCGTCGATATATGGCTGGGCTGCCGCATCGTTATGTACTCGGTAATAATCAATAATTTTTAAGCCGTTACTATAATAAGTTTCTTCAGCTTCAGTGATTTTTTCAAATAGTTCCCTTCCCTTTGCTGTGGTAAGTAACTGTTTTGTCTGAATCTTCAATTTATCTATTTCACTTTTATTATTTTTCAGTTCCTCTACACTGTTCTCTTTTCTGTAAATCATAAAACCCCGTACCTGAACAATTTCCTCTTGAATAAGGCTGTCCAATTTCATCAAAGCTACCGTAACCGGAAGTCTTTTTTCCAGTACATAGCCGTATTCTTTCTCCTGGTTTTTCAGACCAAATAGACCTGTCGCGGCTACTCCTGCTAGTAGAACTAACACTACTACAAAACCCAGTAAAATTTTTGCCATCAGCTTTAACTTCATTTTTCTCTCCTCCCTTTGCAGATAGTAATATTAGATCAGGGCAATTTACAGGAAATTAAAGTCAACCTTGCAGTGAGATGGGACCTCCTTTCATATGAAAATTTTCTAAGTAAATTACCCCAAAAAACAAAAAACACCCTTCGGTACCATTCAGCCCCAAAAAGGGCCGGTTGGAACCGTGGATGTTTTACAACTGGGAATCCGGTAACTTTGTACTGTGTTCCCTAAACATTTAAAGCCTGCTTGCAGGGCAAACAGGCCAATTTCCAGAGTTGGCAGCCCTGCGGTCATAGCAACCGGGCAGTTGCAAAATCATATGGTTGCCAACTGCTGCTGTGCCTTAGACCCATAGCTTTGCGTCACTGTCTTTCGACAAGTTTGCTTTTGTCAGTCGCACATTACCAAAACTAACACATACTTATTTTGGTAATAATATTCAACAATAAAGGACAAAATCCTTCAAAATACAACAAAGTTATAAAGGCTTATTTAAAATTACCAAGCAGACTGCCGAATTATCTGGAATGTCCAGGTGGAAGGTGAGGTGGACAATTTCCCTGCCGACAGTCTCTTCTACCATGGCAATAAAGCCCTTTTTTTTGAGTTCAAATAAGCTTGTTCGATAGGCTGTAATCGTATCAGTGTGTTGCCACTCCCAAAGTTCCAGTTCCACTTTTCTTAAAATTCCGGAGAACTGCATGACAATTATATCTTCATAAATTTTAATGTTTAGTTGATCTGGGCCTTTGGCAAACAGTTCTTTAAAAAACTTTTTTGTGTTGGCCAGCAGGGTATGCCCATAATACTTGATTACATCTGAGGACATGAAAAAACCTCCTGGTCTGTAAATATAAATCCGTCTTAGCATGGTATTCCCGTAAAAAACAAAAAAGCACCCTTCGTACCATTCAGTGCCTGGAACCGGTTGGTACGCCGAATGCCTTTTGCGGAATTCCCGAGAGCCTGGCTCAGGCTTTCCATGCAATGAATAAAGCATGGAATAAATTTCGACAAAATCCTGGGTTTCCCTGCAAACCATTATTTTTCTGATTTATTGTTCTTCTCCGGCCCCTTCTATAGTGGGCATATCCACCGGTTTGTTAAAATCATAATAATTGAAGGTCATATCGGCTACGATTTTTATTTCCTGTTCACCCATTTTCAAACCGGTTTTCTGCCTGAGATCCACCCGGTGTATAAAATTGGTGTCCGGGTTAACATAAAGAGTGTACTCCTGAACAATAGTCATACCCTTGATGAGCTGTTTGATGGTTTCTATCTGTTCGTCTGAGGCGTGGGAGTTGATCGTAAGCTGTTTGGAAATTAATGCTTTCAGCTTATCGGGGTCAGCGGATGTTTTAACAACGGAAGTTTCAATGCCGTTAATTTTTTTAGACCCTGCAATTTCGCACGGACCTGCGATGGCGGCGAGATTTTTTAATATCTGCGCTGCATTTTGACTTTGACCGGGTTGCTGAAAATTACTTAAATTAGGAGGGGCCAAATAGGGTTGCCATTCTGTTCCGCTTACTCTGGTAAAGACTTTGCCTGAATTGTTTACATATAGTTCCATGTTCTGGGTCTGGTCCATAGTACCCAGGTCCGTTTTCATGTATAACTGACCGGGGGCTTTAAAACTTCCTGCGTATTTTATTTTTCCTGAGCCCTGCAGACCTCCCATGTTCATTATTGCTATACCGTTAAACTTATATGAACTGACATCGGAATTCATGGTCTCAAGAGAGTTTTCCAACAAACTATCCGCAGAACTGCTGCAACCGGCAGCCAAAAAAATGAATGCGATTGCCAGAGTCGAAACAATGTATTTGAAAAATTCAGTATATTTACACTCTCGCATTGACTGCACCTCCTAAAGTTGTTATAACGAAAATTCTATACCGGAGAAACTAAATCCTGCACGGAATTTTCTTTTCCGGTACTGGCCGGCTATTCATTCCCATTGGAAATAATATGAGAGGAAACCGATTAAAATACTGAAAAAAGGATTTTATGCAAAACCTTTGTCAGTACAGGAAAAACCTGTTGTGGAGAAAAGGAAAAACCCCCGCGGATGTCGAATTAAATTTTATGTTTTGCCCAAAAGGAGGAATGGAATGAAGGACCAGAAAGTCATAGCCATTGATGGGCCCGCCGGGGCAGGGAAAAGTACTGTAGCCAAAAAGGTTGCCGAGAAACTGAATTATATTTATATTGATACGGGGGCTATGTACCGGGCCGTAACCATTAAGGCGCTGAACCAGGGGGTAGCTCTTTCCGATGTTGATGCTATTGTGAAGCTGGCGGAAAATACTGATATAAAATTTGTTTACGATGAGAAGGGTAACCAACGGGTTATCATGGACGGTCAGGATGTCAGTGAAGCGATCAGGACCCCTTTGGTGACCAACAATGTCTCCGAAGTGGCTGCCATACCGGGCGTACGGCATGCAATGGTGAAGTTGCAGCGCGAAATGGCTGCCAACCAGGGCACTGTTATGGATGGCCGTGATATTGCCAGCTATGTGTTACCCAATGCCGATTTTAAGTTTTTTTTAACGGCTTCTCCGGAAATTAGGGCTGCCAGGCGGCAGAAAGACCTGTTCGCGCAGGGGTTTGAAGTAAGCCTGGAACAGTTGACCCGGGAAATTATCGAGCGCGACCGTAAGGATTCGCAGCGGGAAATGGCCCCGCTTACGCGGGTTCCGGAGGCAGAATTAATTGATACTTCGAACATTACGGCCGACCAGGTAGTTGACCTGATAATTTCGCGCGTTTTAGAGGGGGACAAACCTTGATTTACCGTGTGGCCTGGGTATTGGTTTTGGCGTTTTTAAAAATAGCCGCCGGATTCAAAATAATTGGGCGTGAGAACCAGGTTCCCAGCGGCCCTGTTATCGTGGTATCCAATCATGTCAGTAATTGGGACCCATTAGCCTTGGGTACCGCTTTAACCAGACAAGTACATTTTATGGCCAAGGATGAATTATTCCGGAATTTTTTGCTGGCCTGGTTACTGCGAAAGCTCGGTGTAATTCCTGTCAAACGGGGAAGAACGGCGAAAAGCGCTATTGTTGAATCGCTGAAAGTTCTTAAAAAAGGAGAGGTGCTCGGAATATTTCCCGAAGGTACAAGAAACATAACCGGCGAAATACTCAAACCTAATGCGGGCGCAGTTATGCTGGCTCTGCGGGCAAGAGCCCCCATACTGCCGGTGGCTTTGTCCGGTACGCGGGAGTTCAGGAAAATGAAAGCCATTATTGGAAAACCTATTTATCTGGACCAGTATTATGATGAAAAACTGGATAAAGAACAAATTGATAAAATCAGTGAAGATATAATGAATAACATTCGGCAATTATTAAAAACGGCCTAGGAGTGATTGGGTTTGGAGTTTATTTTGGCTCCCAAAGCAGGGTTCTGCTTTGGAGTAAAAAGAGCATTGGACATTACATTAAAAACTGCTAAAGAACATGCCGGGCCTATTTATACATTGGGGCCGCTTATTCACAATCCGCAAGTTGTTCAGCAGTTGGAACAACGAGGCATCAAAGTAGCCGAAGACCTGTCTGACATTCATGAAGGCACTTTGGTTATCCGCTCCCATGGCGTGGCGCCTGATGTACTGGAAGAGGCTGCCAGCAAAGGACTACAGGTTATCGATGCCACCTGCCCTTTTGTAAAAAAGGCGCAGGAATTGGCTAAGAAAATGCAGGCGGAAGGCCGCTTGGTGGTGGTGATTGGTGATAAGAAGCACCCAGAGGTAGCCGGCATTATCGGTTGGACCGGTAACAGGGGGGTTGTGGTGGAAAATCCGGAGGAAGCAGAAAAGATTGAAACAGGATCTCCTATCGGAGTTGTCTGCCAAACAACTCAGCCCGAACAAAATTTTGAAGAAACCGTACGCATTTTGCAAAATAAAGGCACTGATATAGTAGCCCATAATACTATTTGCCATGCTACAAGGGAACGGCAGGATTCGGCCATTAATGTGGCAGAATCAGTAGATGTCATGATAGTGATAGGCGGCAGGAACAGCGCCAATACAAAAAAACTTGCCCGCCTGTGTGAAGAAACAGGAACCCCGACCTATCATATAGAAACGGCTGCGGAATTGCAGCAGGATTGGTTTAAAGGGGCAAAAAAAGTGGGGCTGACGGCTGGAGCGTCAACTCCGGGCTGGATTATCGAGGAGGTTAAGAGAAAGATGGAAGAGATGACCAACAGGGATGAAGGGATGAACATGGAAAAAGCTCTGCAGTTTAAAGCTTTTCACCCCGGTGATATGGTAACTGGTACTGTGGTGCAGGTGAACGATGACGAGGTTATGGTTGATGTAGGCGGCAAATCGGAAGGGGTTATTCCGCTAAGAGAAAGTTCCTGCTGCAATCATAATAACCTGAAGGAATTGTTCACAGTAGGGGACCAGGTGAAGGTAGTTGTGCTGAAGGCCCAGGATGATGAAGGCAAAATAATTTTATCCAAGCGGAAAGCCGATGCTGAACTCACTTGGGGACGCCTGGAAGAAGCATTTGATTCGGGGACTCCTGTAGAAGGTACTGTCAGGGAAGTTGTCAAGGGCGGTTTGCTGCTGGATTTGGGCGTCCAGGGATTTATGCCTGCCTCTTTGGTTGAGAGGTCATATGTGGAAGATTTAAACCAGTATTTAGGCCAGAAGTTAAAGGCTAAGATTATCGAATTGCGAAGGGATGCCCGCAAGGTGGTCCTGTCCCGTAAAGCTATTCTGGAAGAAGAGGCGCAGGCGAAAAAGGCGGAAACTTTAAGAAACCTGCAGCCGGGACAGGTTGTGAAAGGTACTGTTAAAAGGTTGACAGATTTCGGCGCTTTTGTTGATATCGGAGGTATTGACGGACTCCTTCACGTTTCTGAAATGGCATGGTACAGGGTGGGACACCCTTCCGAGGTGGTCAAGGAAGGTGACCAAATTGAGGTATTCATTCTTGATGTGGACAAAAATACCGAGAAAGTATCACTGAGCCTCAAAAAAGTATTGCCCAACCCCTGGGATACTGTTGCCGAAAAGTACCCAGTAGGGTCAATAGTAGAAGGAAAAGTGGTACGTTTGGCGCCCTTTGGCGCTTTTGTGGAACTGGAACCGGGGGTTGACGGTCTTGTTCACATCTCCCAACTGGCCAATCGCAGGGTGGCCAATTGCTCGGAAGTTGTCTCGGCGGGAGATATGGTCAAAGCCAAAGTAATTGAAGTGGATGCGGAAAAGAAACGCATCAGTTTAAGCATGAAAGAAGTTGAAGAGAACAATGAGGCTTGTGAAATAAAAGAAATGCTGCAGAACCAGGATAACGAACCGGGCCCGACCCTAGGCGATGTCTTCGGGGGGCTGTTCAAAAAAGAATATAAAAAGGAGGATGAAGTGGAACCGGCCAGCGAGTAGGACGCCGGGGGAAAACGTGTGGATTGCTTACTATAGTTGGGCTTTTAACCTTAAGGTTAAAGGCCCTTTCTTATTGGGTATATTTAGCTGCTACCAGGGGAAACCTACTTTACAGGTAAAAGGTTGAAAAGTGAAAGGAGAGTTCATTATGCCCAGATTTCCAATAGGAGTATTGATTCTTATCGTTTCATCCGTACTGATTTACTTTGGTCTGGCTCACCGGGTACTGGACAGGTTGCGCATATCGGACAAAACAGCATTGGCTGTAATCGGCGCCATGATTGTAGGAAGTTTTATCAACATACCCATTCCCGGTGCAGTACCGACCAGTATTAATGTCGGTGGAGGATTAATACCGCTTGGCTTATGTATATATCTGCTGGTTAAAGCCGGAACCTCCAGGGAGTGGGTCAGGGCGCTGGTAGCTTCCGTAATAACGGGCGGAGCGCTCTATTATGTTTTCAGTATAGCTACCAGAGGCGCTATAGAAGGTTCTTTAGGTTTCCTGAACTCGGTTTATATTTACCCCTTAATTGCCGGTATCATCGCCTATATAGCGGGACGTTCCAGAAGAGCGGCTTTTGTGGCGGCGACTCTAGGCGTTTTATCACTTGACATCATCAATTATTTTTATCTGCGGACTACAGGGACGCCCGGCCGGGTCTTTATAGGCGGAGCAGGCG
The DNA here is from genome assembly GCF_001263415.1 of Thermincola ferriacetica. Lineage (NCBI taxonomy): Bacteria > Bacillati > Bacillota > Clostridia > Eubacteriales > Thermincolaceae > Thermincola > Thermincola carboxydiphila. Next base: position 258,695 of record NZ_LGTE01000002.1, on the reverse strand, counting down.
CCTTTGATTCTATCGTATTGGCCGGCATTGTGGCAGTCCTTTTGGCAGAATTAATCGGCGAAACAAGGGAGCGGTTGCAGGGCGGCCCAGCTTCCGAAGGCAGACCCAAAAAGCTTTTGAAATCCCTGCAAAACGCCGAATACGCCAATGCTTTGGGCGTCAAGCCGGAAGAAACGGGGTCTGACCAAAAGGACGATAAAAAGGGGGATCAACATGAATAACTGGAAAAACCTGCGCCTGATATGGGGCATAGTGTTGCTTGGCTTAGGTTTAAGCATTATCAGTTACGCTATCGCTATGACCATAATTGATACCCATGGGCCGATGGTTGCTTATACCGTTGCCGAAAAACTGGGTATCGGCCAGATATGGGAAAAAGAGCTAAAAGTAGGGGAATACATCACCATTGTAGATGAAAGAACCAACGAAGTACTGGATAAAATATCCCGGCAGGTTTACCGCGGGGACAAAATTATTACCGAAGACAACCGGGAATATGAGGTCATAAATGTAAAAGGAAACCGGGCCATGGCCAGGAAGTTGGGAATGGCCAAAGGTGTGGTATGGAAACCTGAATGGGATGAATATGCTACTCTACCTGTGGCGAGAGGTGAAATGGCTGTTCAGGGTAACAAGAAAGCCCAGATAGGTATTTATTATACGCATTCTGACGAGTCGTATGTGCCCACCGACGGAAGCGAATCTATTCCCGGGCGGGGCGGCGTCATGAAAGTAGGAACTGCCCTGGCTGAAGAGCTGCTCAAAAAAGGAGTAAGTGTCGTTAATGACAAGACGTCTCACGAGCCCCATGATTCAATGGCATATCACAGGTCCCGGAGAACAGCCGTCGAACTTCTGAAAAAAAGGCCCATCGCTTTGATAGATGTACACCGCGACGGAGTTCCGGATCCTGACTATTATAATGATAAAATTGACGGTGAAGATGTCACCAAACTGCGCTTAGTGGTGGGACGGCAGAACCCCAATATGGCAACAAACCTGGAATTTGCCAAAAAAGTTAAAGCATATGTGGATAGAGCAAAGCCCGGTTTAATTAAAGAAATATTCATCGGCCATGGCAATTACAACCAGGATTTGGGGCCAAAAGCTATGCTTATTGAGGTTGGAACTCATACCAATTCAAGGTTTTTTGCCGAAAACGGAGCAGCCCTTTTTGCGGAAGCCCTGCCTAGGGTACTGAATTTGCAGGCGGCTCAAAAGGCTCCCGGAGGTATAACAAATCCTCTGTCGGACACCCGGCCCGAATCCAGGAGTGCATGGACTACTCTGGCGTGGATTTTGGGTATAGTATTGGTAGGAGCGGCAGTCTTTCTCTTTATTAGCACAGGCAGTGTTAAAGGGGTCAAATCCAAACTGGGTGAAATAACAAAGACGGAATTTGCCAACTATCTTGGTGACGGAAAAACAGAGGAAGCTGCCAATCAAGATGGAACGAAGGATCCGAAAGATAAACAGAAGCGATAAACACTAATTTCTTGACATACCGAACTCATATACGTGATGAAATTGAAATGGGGAATGAGTTGTGATTCAGTACGGGGTAACCTATGCAGTTGGATTAATTTTCGGAACTTTGGCAAGAATATTAATGCTTAGGTCCGATTACAGACAGTATCCCGGTTACCCCCATGGATATGTTACCCATATTTCCCTCGGTTTCATTGCCGCAGCTATTGGAACTATAGCCATACCAGCAATCGCAGAAAAGGAATTTGCTGCAGTAACTTTCCTGGCTTTAGCCGCCCAGCAGTTTCGGGAAATTCGCAACATGGAACGGGAAAGTCTCGCTGCTCTAGAAGAAGCAGAATTGGTACCAAGAGGTCTTGATTATATAGAAGGAATAGCCAGAGTATTTGAATCCCGTAACTACCTGGTAATGGTTACTGCACTTGTGGCAAGCGGAACGCACTTTTTTACACACTCAGTCTATCTTGCTGCCTTGGCCGGGGGAATTTCTATTATAATCTCCATAGTATTGTCCAAAGGCCGGGTTATAGGTGATATCGCAGAAGTAGTGCCCGCTGAATTAAAATTCAAAGGAGCTTTGTTGCAGGTTGCGGACATTGATATCATGAACGTCGGCCTTCCCCATATGCGGGAAAAAATATTAAGGGACGGGTTGGGGGTTTTAATTAAGCCCAAACATGATAACGCCAGGGCTACTTTGCATAATATGGGACAGCGACAGGCCATTGCTCACGTAGCAGCGACCATCTTGGGCGTGAAAAAGGATGTTGATGTACCTGAATTTACCCCGATGCTTAGGAAAAATGTGGATACAGGCGCCATAGCCCTTTTTATTGTGCCGGCTGAAAAAGACATGGAGAGCCTTTTGTTTGCTGTGAACAGGGTTCCGGTTTTAGAAAGTGCCCGCCGAGCGCCTTTGAAAACCAGGGCCGGTAGAATGGCAGCAGACTAAGGAGGGATGCCTTATATCCAGGGAAAAATTTCTGGCTGTGGTAACCATGAACAAGGAAGCGGTGGGGGGCGATATTCCCATTTTTTTTGCTTCTGACCAGGAGGAATTAAGCCGTATAGCAAGTACTCTGGCCCAGGTGCTGAAAGCAATGGTGCATGATATGGGCAACGGGGTCTATATTATTGTCCGGCATTAATAAACCTCGGTAGGTGATAAGGCTGAAAATAATTTATCATTGCTTTGGAGGGTCTCATTCATCTGTTACAGCTGCCGCAATACATGTGGGTATACTTCCGGTTGACCGGATACCCACCCGGGAGCAGTTGGAGCAGGTTCCATATTTCGATAGGCAGGTAAACAAAGACCACGGCCATTTGCGGTTAATGGGCATTGACGAATATGACAATGAAATATACATCATAGGCCGGCGAAATACCCATAAAGAATTTGAAAGTATAATCATGAACTTAGCTGAACTTTTTGAGTTTGCTGATGACATACACCTCGTTAACTGTATGCCATACGTAAACTGGAAGATGGTAGTGGGCGGATATACGTCCCGGCGCTTAAAGCTGGTCAGTATCGGCAGACCGATAATTGTAAAAGGAGTCCAGTATTCCTATTTGAAAATTGCTAGTTTGGTCCAAAACGTAAAGGTGCAAATAGCAGCGGCAAATAAAAAAAATATTACCCGAAATCTGTAGTTAGACTGGCAGGCGTATATTGCAAGGGATTCACAAAATAAGGGGGAACAGGGGGGAATGAAAATCATATATTATTGTTCAACGGGATTAGGCGCTTCAGCGGTTGCTGCGGCGCTTCATGTTGGAATAATTTCGCCTGACAGGTTCCCGGCACCAGAAGAATTGGGAAGGCTGTATTTTTTTAGTAAAGAGCAAAAAGAGAAAGGAGGCCCCGTTTACTATATAGGCCGGGATGCCTGGGGCAACATGGTATATTCTTTGGGAATTAAAAAGGAAAAAAGCTTGTTGATAAAAACCATTAAGGACCTGATGGAAATCTACGGTAAAAACAATCAATACCTGCTGGTTGATGCTACTGACGCAAATAATTATCTGACCAAGTGGGGGCGGCAGTTTCCTGGTAAACTAGGCCTCCTCTTTTACGTACTGGGAATAAAAAAGAATTACAAAAAACTTGCCGGCCTGGTTAAGGAAGTGCAGTCCTCTTTGCATTAAGCTTACTTGACTTATTCTTTTTCTTGGTAGATAATGATGAAGAGCAACCGGCCAGGAGGTGCCAACCAATGCAAAAACAGGGAGCGCTTATAAATTATGTGGAACCGGACAGTATTGCTGCGGAAGCAGGTTTAGAAAAAGGGGATGTTATCAGGTCCGTCAACGGGAATCCTGTAACTGATTTAATAGACTATAAATTTTTAACGACTGATGAATTTTTGGAAATTGAAGTCCTAAAAAAAAGTGGAGAAGAATGGATTATAGAAATCGATAAAGAGTTTGACGAAGATTTGGGTTTGGGTTTTGAAACGGCTACTTTTGACGGCATTATTTCCTGCCAAAACAGGTGTGTATTTTGTTTTGTTGATCAGATGCCCGCAGGAATGCGAAAGAGTTTATATATAAAAGACGATGATTACAGGCTATCATTTTTGCAGGGTAATTTTGTAACGCTGACCAACCTTACGGCTGAAGCCATGCAGAGGATAATCAACATGCGTTTAAGTCCTCTGTACATTTCTGTTCATACAACCAACCCTGATTTACGGGTAAAAATGCTGCGCAACAAAAAAGCGGCCCGGGTCATGGAGCAGTTACAACAACTGGCAGATGCCGGAATAGAGATGCATACCCAGATAGTCCTCTGCCCCGGTATCAACGATGGCGCTGAGCTGGATAGAACGCTGGACGATTTAACCGGCTTCTGGCCGGCCGTTCAATCCGTAGCCATTGTACCTGTGGGACTTACCGGCCATCGGGCTGGGCTCACGGAATTAAGAACGGTGACACCGGAAGAGGCGCGAGACCTGATTAACCGTATTAATTCCCGCCAACAGGAGTTGCGCCGAAAAACAGGCAAAACCCTGGTTTATTTATCCGATGAGTTTTACCTGAAGGCACAGATGCCAATTCCGCCATCGGAGCACTATGATGATTTTGCCCAATTGGAAAACGGAGTAGGCATGGTCAGACTGTTATACGAAGACATTGCAATGGCCCGGAAGAATATTCCGGATAAAATAAATCCACCCAGGAAGGTTATATTGGCAACGGGCATCCTGGGGGAACAGGCCATTAAACCCATGATAGAAGAGCTGAATGAGGTGAAGGGGCTCTGGATTGACATTTTTTCCGTACAAAACAGGTTTTTTGGCGGAGCTGTAACAGTAACCGGCCTGGTGACCGGGTCCGATATTATTCATGCCTTCAGGGAAAGGGATTTGTCCGGAGATTTGCTGGTCATTCCTTCTGTTATGTGTAAAAAGACAGAAGCGGTCTTTTTAGATGACCTTACCCCGCAGGACCTGGAAAGGCGATTGGGGATAAAAGTTTCCTTGATCGATATTTCAAATGGATTGGATGGGTTTTTGGATGTTTTATTCAACAGGAGGGAACGTGATGGCTAAACCTATTGTTGCTATCGTTGGCCGGCCTAATGTAGGCAAGTCTACCCTGTTTAACCGTATAGCCGGTAGCCGAATTGCTATTGTGGAAGACAAACCCGGGGTAACAAGAGACAGAATTTATAAAGATGCTGTCTGGTTGGATAAAGAATTTACCCTGGTTGATACCGGGGGCATAGAGTTTCGTGACGATAAAGGTTCTATGTCGGATTTGATACTCCAACAGGCGCGGCTGGCCATCGAGGAAGCCGAGGTTATCCTGTTTGTGGTTGATGCCAGAAGCGGCCTTACAGCGACCGATGAAGAAGTGGCCAGGATGCTGCGTAACACTAAAAAACCGGTCATATTAGTAGCCAATAAAGTCGAGGATTTTACCGGCAACATGGATGTTTACGATTTTTACAGGCTTGGCCTGGGTGACCCGATTATGGTTTCGGCAAGTCACGGCTTAAATGTTGGCGACTTGCTGGATGAAGTTGTTAAACACTTGCCTGAGTATGCTGCTGAGGAATATGGCGACGATGTGATTAAAATTGCCGTCATCGGCAGGCCAAACGTGGGCAAGTCTTCGATAGTTAATGCCCTTCTTGGTGAGGAACGGGTTATAGTGAGCGATGTGGCCGGAACCACCAGGGATGCCATTGACACCTATTTTGAAAGGGGAGGCCAAAGATATCTGCTTATTGATACGGCGGGGATGAGAAAGAAAGGAAAAATTGATGAACCTACCGAAAGGTATAGTGTGCTGCGGTCATTAAAAGCGGTGGATCGGTCTGACGTAGTACTGATGATGATTGACGCTCAGGAGGTAGTAACAGAACAGGACAAAAAGATTGCCGGGTATGCCCACGAAGCGGGTAAAGCCATGGTACTGGTTGTAAATAAATGGGACTTAATTAAAAAAGACGACAAAACCACTTTACGGTATACGGAAGAAATTCGGCAGGAGCTTGGCTTTGTGCAATACGCGCCCGTTATTTTTGTGTCCGCCCTTACCTGGCAAAGGGTGCCGCGCATATTGGATTTGGTTAATTACGTGGCGGAACAGCACGCTATGCGGGTATCCACCAGTAACCTGAACGATCTGGTTCAGGAGGCGGTGCGCCTGAATCCGCCGCCTTCCGATAAGGGGCGCCGGCTAAAAATCCTGTACATTACTCAGGCCGGAGTTAAGCCTCCGACATTCATTATATTTGTGAATGATCCGGAATTGATGCATTTTTCCTATCAGAGGTACCTGGAAAATCAACTACGGGCTACCTTTGGTTTTGAAGGGACTCCTATACGGATGGTCATTAAAAAGCGGAAGGAGGACTGAAAAATTGAAATTTGCCGTGTTGTTGCTGAGTTACCTGCTGGGGTCAATTCCGGTGGGGTACATAGTCTGTAAGCTGGGAAAAGGCATTAATATTATGGAACACGGCAGCGGGAATATAGGTTTTACCAATGTCCTGCGGGTGGCCGGACCATTATATGGGGCTGTCGTCTTATTGGGTGATACGGGCAAGGGTATGCTTGCCACTTACCTTGGACTGAAATACGGCATTCAGTGGGGGATACTTGGCGGTATTGCGGCCATGCTGGGTCATAGCTTTTCAATCTTTCTGAAGTTGCGCGGCGGTAAACTGGTGGCGACGGGCTTGGGTGTGTTAATTATACTGGCGCCCAAAGTTGCTTTAACGGCGTTGGCTGTTTGGTTGATAACCCTGGCCTTTACCAGGTATGTTTCCCTGTCATCTATCCTGGCCGGCATCAGTGTGCCTATAGCCATGCTGGCCTATCAGGAGCCTCTGCCAATGGTTGTCTTTGGTGCCTTCGCCGCAGGGTTTGTGGTGATCCGGCACAAGTCCAATATCAGGAAGTTGATGGCCGGACAGGAATACAAAATCGGTCAGAAAGTCGATCCGAAATAAAAGGGGGAGAGCTGATGCCAGAGCAAATTGCTGTGATCGGTGCCGGAAGTTGGGGTACAGCGCTGGCTGTTGTACTGGCCAAAAACGGGCACACCGTCGAGTTAATCTCCAATAATCCCGAACAGATTGAAGAAATAAGGGAAACCGGGGAAAACAGCGCTTACCTGCCCGGCGTTAAAGTACCGTCCGGAATTTATGTGCATGGAGATATGGAGGAAAGTGTCAAAAAGGCCGGTATTGTATTGCTGGGTATACCATCCCATGCGGTGAGGGAAGTAGTCCGGCAAATTAAACCTTATCTGAATAGAGACAAAATAGTGGTTAATGCTGCTAAAGGGCTGGAAGAAAATACCATGTTACGCATGAGCCAGGTATTTGAACAGGAAACAGGTGGTACGCTGCAGGATAATTTCGTTGTCCTGACCGGCCCCAGCCATGCCGAGGAAGTGGGGCGGGAGATGCCTACGGCTATTGTGGCTGCCGGACGCAAACGCATGATAGCTGAAAAGGTACAGGACATTTTTATGTCGCCTAATTTTCGTGTCTACACAAACCCGGATATAGTCGGGGTGGAAATTGGCGGAGCCCTCAAAAACGTCATTGCCATCTGCACCGGGGTGGCAGAAGGACTGGGCCTTGGCGATAATTCCAAGGCAGCCCTGATTACCCGCGGCCTGGCCGAGATTGCCCGCCTGGGGGTGAAATTGGGCGCAAACCCTTTGACTTTTGCAGGGTTAACGGGTATCGGCGACCTGATTGTCACCTGTACGAGCCCCCATTCGCGGAACAGGAAAGCCGGCCTGGCCATAGGCAGGGGGAAAAGTGTGCCGGAAGCTATTGCAAGTGTCAAAATGGTGGTAGAAGGTTTCCGCACCACCAGGGCCGCCTGGCAGTTGGCCCGTGAACAGGGCGTGGTCATGCCGATTACGGAAAAGGCTTACGAAGTGTTGTACGAAGGGCGTAATCCCCGGGAAGCAGTTTATGAGCTCATGACCCGGGAAAAGAAGCACGAGATAGAAGACGTAATCAGTTCGACCTATCCGGACTGGTAAACCATTTCCTAAATTATAAGGGTATATTAATTCCAAATTTGGAATTAATATACCCTGTTTTTTTGCCTGCACCAAAAAATTTATTTTGCCTCCGTCATATTAAGGGGTTAGTCTCATATATATATAATGTTAACGTGTACAACTGGAAAAAGTTTCACCCGAATTCATTTTATTACATTGGTAGTAACGGTGGTTTTACGCGGGGGAGGGATGAGGGATTCAATAATACCGGATTGGGTTTCATTTATATATACAGAAAGGAGTGTGTGGATTGGAGAAGTTAGATATTTTTCGTGATATGGCGGAACGGACCGGAGGTGATATTTACCTTGGCGTAGTAGGGCCTGTCAGAACCGGGAAATCTACATTTATTAAACGGTTCATGGATTTGGTGGTGATAAATAATATCAAAAATATACATGATAGGGAAAGGGCAAGAGACGAATTGCCGCAAAGCGGAGGCGGCAGAACTATTATGACAACAGAACCTAAATTTATCCCGAATGAAGCGGTAGAAATCCCTATCAGCAGCAGCTTAAAAGTCAAGATGCGCGTAGTTGACTGTGTTGGTTATACTGTGGACGGAGCCTTGGGGTATGAAGAAGACGAAGGCCCCAGAATGGTACGCACCCCGTGGTTTGACAAAGAAATCCCCTTCCAGGAAGCAGCAGAAATCGGTACGCGAAAAGTTATCACCGATCATTCCACCATCGGGGTAGTAGTAACTACTGACGGGACTATTACCGAAATACCGCGGGCTAATTATATACCGGCTGAAGAGCGAGTTATAGAGGAACTGAAAGAACTTGATAAACCTTTTGTAGTCCTACTTAATTCCACCAAGCCCAAAGCGCCGGAAACCCAGGACCTGGCCTTTTCGCTGGAAGAAAAATATTCGGTACCGGTTCTGCCCATGGACGTAGCCCAACTGACCCAGCAGGACATACTGGACATTTTGGAAGAAATCTTGTATGAATTCCCTGTTAATGAGGTAAATATAACTCTTCCGAAGTGGATAGAAGAGTTGGAAGAAACCCACTGGCTGCGGACAAAATTTGAGGAGGCCGTCGGTGAAACGATACAGGACGTACAAAAACTGCGTGATATAGACGGAGCTATCGAGAAGTTGAGCGTATACGATTTTGTGGGTGAGGTTAATCTCCGGTCAATGGATATGGGCACCGGTATGGCCACTATTGATATGGATGCAACTGAAGGAATGTTCTACCAGATCCTTCAGGAGGTAAGCGGTTTTGAAATCGAAGGAGAACACACCCTGTTAAGGCTTATGCGTGATCTTGCTCACGCCAAGCGTGAATATGAAAAAGTGGCTTCTGCATTAGAGGAAGTTAAAGAAAGCGGCTATGGCGTTGTAACTCCGAGACTTGATGAAATGAACCTTGAAGAACCCGAATTGATTAAGCAGGGCAGTCGTTTTGGCGTAAGACTGAAAGCCAGCGCTCCGTCATTACATATCATCAGGGCCGATATTACCACAGAGATTACCCCTATTATCGGTACCGAAAAACAGTGTGAAGAACTGGTACGTTACATGCTTAACGAATTTGAAGAAAACCCGAAGAAAATTTGGGAGTCCAATATTTTCGGCAAGTCGCTTCATGACCTGGTCAGAGAAGGCATTCAAAACAAGCTGCATAGAATGCCCGAAAACGCTCAGGTCAAGCTGCAGGAGACGTTGCAGCGAATTGTCAATGACGGAAGCGGCGGGCTCATTTGCATCATCATTTAAAATTTCGGTCGTAAGGCCGTCTTTTTTTATATACTTATTTTTTATTGACAAAGAAAAGGGCAGGTGGTATTATATTCACAAAATACCCCATGGGGGTATAATGAGGAGGTTAATCAATGAACACATTGAAACGATTTTTTCTTTGGCCTTCCAACAATTTAACTACTGTTATTCCTATCGTTTTAGGTCTGGGATTTCTAACGGGTTACGTCTACAACACTTCTTTTCTTAAACAATATATACTGCTGGCTACGTTTCTTATGATTTTTCCTACTATGATTGGGTTCAAGTTGAAAGAGGCCTTCGACCTGTCTCATGCCAAAGTTCTTTTAGCTACTGTACTCATTAATTTTGCTATCATTCCGCTGATTGCATATTTTTTGGGTCTGACTTTTCTGACCGGTGAACCTCAGATGTTTGCCGGATTGGCCATTGCGTCTTTACTGCCCACCAGCGGTATGACTATTTCCTGGACAATGCTGCATAAAGGTAACGTTCCGGCTGCAGTAAAGATAACGGCCGTCAGTTTACTGATCGGTTCTTTGTTGGCTCCCTGGTACCTCTTGGCAATGGTTGGAAAATTGGTACAGGTAGATGTTAAGCAAACCTTCCTGACAATTTCTGTAATTGTTTTCATTCCGTTAATTTTGGGCAACATTACTCATAAATTCTTGATGACCCGCATGACCCAGGAACAGTTTCAGAAAAAGGTTAAACCTTTTTTCCCAGCTTTAAGTGTTTGGGCTATGTTGTTTGTTATTTTTTCCAGTATCAGCATGAAGGCCAGGATGATTATTTCTAACCCGACGGTTATTTTTACCGGCTTAATTGTTTTATCTGTTTTCTATTTACTTAACTACCTTATTAGCACCCTGACGGGGCGGATGCTTATGGACCGGAAAGATGCTATCACGGTGGTTTACGGGACGGTGATGCGCAATTTGTCCTTGGCCTTGGGTTTGGCCGTCACAACATTCGGACCTAAAGCCGGCTTGATTGTTACGCTTGCTTTTATTTTACAGGTTCAAAGCGCGGCCTGGTACGGCAAGATTTCAGAAAAACTTGATTTTTTCAGGGAGAAATTGGTTAAAACAAGTTAATATTGCAGGCAAAGCCTGCTTAAAATATTTTTATTGTCGAATTTCTTATCAAATTGAAATAAGACAGTTTACTTTGCGGGTGGAACATGTTACCATAAACAAAAGGTCAAAGAAAAAAGTGAAGGGGGAATCAGAATGAGTACAGAAAAAAATTTACAGGCAGCCTTTGCCGGTGAATCCCAGGCCAATCGTAAATACCTGGCTTTTGCCAAGAAAGCCGATGAAGAAGGTTATCCCGGCGTGGCCAAACTGTTCAGAGCTGCCGCTGAAGCAGAGACAATTCACGCCCACAGCCATCTGCGGGCTTTGGAGGGAATAAAATCTACTGCGGAAAACCTGCAGGCAGCCATTGACGGAGAAACTTACGAATTTACCGAAATGTATCCCGGTTTTATAAAAGAAGCTGATGCTGAAGGGGCCAAACAGGCAAAACGCTCCTTCGAACTGGCCAATGAAGCAGAAAAGGTACACGCTGAGCTTTATAAAAAGGCTTTGGCTTTGTTGGAGCAGAAGGCTGATACTGATTATTTTGTCTGTGAAGTTTGCGGCTATATTCATGAGGGCAGCGCTCCCGACAAATGCCCGGTATGCGGCGCTCCGTCAAATAAATTTAAAAATGTGGGTTAACGGGAAAAGCTTTACCGGCGCTTTGCGCCGGTAATTTAATGCTATTTAATTCGCATAAGGACTGATTTATTATGAGCTTTGTAAGGCGGACATTCCCGGTGTGGGTTGTCGGTGTTATTTTTCTTTTGTCTATTTGCAGGATTGGCTTAAATAAATACAGGGAATACGCTTGGCAGGAAGAAATGTATCACCGGGGAATAAAAAACAAGGTTATTGTAATTGACCCCGGCCATGGCGGGGCAGATCCCGGGGCCATGGTCGGCTCACTGAAGGAAGCAGATATTAACCTTAGCCTGGCCCGGGAACTGAAAAAGGAACTGGAAGGAATGGGAGCGAAAGCGGTACTGACAAGGGAGGAAAAGGGGCCGCTGGTGCCGGACAAGAAAATGAGTTACGTCAAGTGGATGGAAAACCTGCGGAGGAGAAGAGAATTTGCTCTTGAAGAGAAGGGCCATATATTAATAAGTATTCATAGCAACGCTAACAACAGCAAGCAGGCTTCGGGAGGCATAGTGTATTATACTCAATTCAACAAAAACAATATGAGACTGGCTTCCAATATCCAAGAGCAGTTGAACCTGTATTGGGGCGCTGATAACAACATGCTGGAAAAAGGATTGTCGGTCATAGCCTGGGACAAAATGCCCTCTGTTTTGGTGGAAACAGGCTTTCTGACGAACCCACGGGACCGGGAAGTACTGTCGAGTTATGCAGGAAGAAAAAAGTTAGCCCGGGCAATAGCAGTAGGAATAAAGCAGTATTGTGACGGATTACCGGAACAATAGCAAGAGCAGTAGGGAAATATAGCGGTGTTGCTTGAGGCATCGCTTTTTTTGCTGATTTTTCACAGGAGGAAGATGGATGGAAACAGAGAATATAAAAACGGCGGCAGATTTGAAATTATTCGGGGAGGGCTCAACTATTTACCTGGCTGATTATCACGTCCATCCCAATTATTCCATAGACGCAGACGACTATTCCATCGAAAACTATTGCGAAAAGGCCCTGGAAATAGGTTTAAAGGAAATATGTTTTACGACCCATTTTGAATGCGACCCGCAAAGGGCACATCTTGACTGGTTGGTCCGCTGCCGCGGTACCTTGGCGCCCATGACCGGGAACTGGCTGGACAGTTATTTTGAAGAAATTGTCCGGGCCCAGGATAAATATGCGCCGATGGGACTAAAGGTGAAGAACGGTTTGGAAGTGGGCTATGATTTGGGGTTGGAGGACGCCATAGCCAGGGTACTCAGGTATCCTTTTGATTTTGTTATCGGGTCTGTACATTGTGTAGATCACGTAGCCATTTCATCAGCCCGCGAGAGTTATAACTATTTCCCGGGAAAACAGTTGACAGATGTGGTGCGTAAGTATTTCACGACTTTACTGGAAGGGGTGAAGACAGGTCTTTTTGATGTTGTAGGGCACATGGACTTGTACAGGCGGCATGGATTGAAATTCTTCGGTATAGATGTGGAAAACGCCCACGAAGGTTTGGTGGAACCCGTGCTTGAGGAGATGGCTAAAAGAAATATTGGGATGGAAATAAATACGTCAAGCTTAAAGCATGGCCAGAATGAATTTTATCCGGGTAAAAAAATTCTTTTATTGGCAAAAGAATTCGGGGTTTCTGTATATACGACGGGCTCTGACAGTCATAGAATCAGTGAATTGGGCCGGGGTATTAAAGAGGCTGTGCTGCTGCTGGAGGGTATGGGATTAAAATTATCCACCTTTGAGCGGCGCTGTTCCAGTATTATCGAGTGATGTAACAAGATAAATGGCCACGGTAAATAATGTTTTAGAAAAAATCGGAATATTGGTACTTCTGAAAAGAATGGCAGGATTTTGCCACAACATGTAGAATTCAGTCATATTGGCAAAAGGTTTGTCAACTGTACATTGTTGGAGGGAAATCGATGAAACAATTAAAGGTTGACCAGTTAGAACCGGATATGATTCTTGCGGAATCGGTTTATTCTGCAAGTGGCAAAGTTCTGTTAGCGGAAGGCACCAAGTTGACCCCGGACCTTATAAAACGATTAATGGAAATGCAGGTTCCCCGGGTATGTGTCAATGATGAAAATACTATTCCTATTGACCCCAACGAAGTATTAACCAACCGAGTACATACCCAGGCACTCAGAATTCTTGGAACTGTTATACCTGCCGACCTGTGTGGTTCCCGGCTGGAGGATGCGCAGTTTAGATACGAACTGGTAGCGGAGACAATTGCCAAGATAATGGAAACAAAAGAGGTACACGAGCTTTTTCTGGACTTGCGCACTATAGATGATGATACGCTGGACCATTCCATAACAGTATGCGTTTTGTCCCTTATCGTTGGCGCCGCGTTAAAATTTACGCCTGACCGGCTATATATGCTTGGCATTGGGGCAATGGTCCATGACATCGGGAAGAAAGCGGTTCCGCCTGAGATACTGGCCAAAAGAGAAGATTTGACGCCGCAGGAAACGCAAATGTTTCAGGCACACGTAAAAGAAGGCTACCGTATTTTGCGGGAACATGGGTTTGACGTACCCATAGCCAAGGTAGCATTATATCATCATGAAAGGTGGAACGGCAGCGGTTATGTAAACAGGCTGGCCGGCGATAATATCGACCTTTTTTCCCGGATAGTGCAAACAGCTGATGTTTATGATGATTTGATCAGAGGTCTCACGTACAAACAAAAGTACCTGCCTCATGAGGCCATGGAATATCTTTATGGCGCCGGAAATTTCTATTTTGATGTGCGGGTGGTAAAAGCCTTTACCAGCAGTATATCGGCCTATCCCCTGGGTAGTCTGGTCAAACTCAGCACCGGTGAAATCGGGGTAGTTGTGAACGTACAGAAAACTTCAGCGCCCAGGCCGATAGTCAAGATATGTTACGACAAAAACAATAACCGGCTCGACTATCCACGGCAGATAGACTTAAGCGAAGAAAAAACAATATTTATTACCAAGATTTTATAATTGTTAAATCGTTAAATAAATTTATGCGCTGGAAGGGAGTTTACATAGATGCGGTTAGGCGGAGAAAAAAAGGGGAACATTACTGCATCTTTCGGTAACGATCTGGTTTCCCAGGGTTATACGAGCATACCTAATTTGGTGTTAAAGTATTATTCCAAGATAGGCGTAACTGACAGCGAAATGATGCTGATTATTCAGCTTTTAAGGTTAAAATCCTTTGATAATAAGCCTTTTCCTTCCCTTGACCAGTTGGCGGAGTGTATGACCGGAGATTCCTTTAAATTAAAGAGCGACCTGGCCGGTTTGATAGAAAAAGAAATTATATCTGTCTGCTATTATTATGATGAAGAAACGGGCGACGTAATGTCTACCTATAGTTTGGAACCCTTATTTGAAAAGATCTCGGAGTTTTGGGCCTGTGAAAAAGTAAAAGGCCTGCAGCAGATGAAAAAGGCTTTAAAAGAAAAGGAATTAAAGGAGACAAGAAGTTCTACCACCATTGCCAAGACGGAATATGCCAAAGTCTGCAAGACCTTTGAAAAGGAGTTTGGCCGGCCTATGTCTCCTATGGAGCTGGAACAAATCGGTACCTGGTTGGAAGATTTTCACGGTTCTTCGGAATTGATTCTGGAGGCACTAAAAAGAGCCGTATTCATGGGCAAACATAATTTTAAATATATAGACAGTATTTTGCTGGAGTGGCAAAAAAATAATTTAAAAACTGTCAGAGCTGTTCTGGAATATGAAAATAACTTCCGGCAACGTCAGGCAAGTAAGGGAAAAAGGGGCAAACAGGGTGAAGCTGAGCAGAAAGCGAAGGATAAATTCCGTCTTTTATATCTTTGATTATGTCTCGCATGTTTCAATGCAAAAGAGAAATTTTTCACCAGTGTGTAGAATTGTCATTGTTTAAATAGGAGGATGTCAATGGACAAGGTTGATTCTGTCCTGGAGAATTTACGCAAACCTGGACAGGAAAAAAATATCAATCTACCAGGTAATGGAAGTGCTCCGGTCAACAATGTGCAGACAGGGGGGTGCCCCCTTTGCCATGACCGGGGTTTAATTATCTCTGAGAGCGGAGAGAGCGCTGTTCCCTGCCAGTGTATGAGACAGAGAAGTCTGCTGGCCAAAATTAAGAGCGCCAAGATAAGCCTTTCCATGCTGAAATGCAGCTTTAGCCAGTTCAACCCCAACTATTATGATAAAAATTCTTACGATAGTACCCGTGGGCGTTCTTATTACGAAAATGCGGCTATCGCTTATCGGCTGGCCAGGCAGTTTGTTGACAGGGCGCTGAAGGGGGAACGCCCGGACGGTATCATGTTTACCGGCAATGTGGGTAGTGGCAAGACATTCCTGGCCTGTTGTATCGCCAATGCTTTACTGGAGCATGGTGAAGAACTTTTATTTCTGGTTGTTCCGGACCTGCTTGATGAAATACGGGCAACTTATGACAATGGAGTTCACGATGTCACAGAACAGGAACTGCTGGACACGGCCCGGAAGGTAAAATATCTTATCCTGGATGACCTTGGTGCGCATAATTATACAGAATGGACCAGGAATAAACTTTACTCAATAATAAATTACAGGTTAAATAACCAACTCCCCACTGTTATAACAACTAATCTGGACCTGGCTGAACTGGAACAGCACCTGGGTGATCGGACCACTTCCCGCATAGTCCAATTGTGCCAGGTGGTGCGGTTGTTGGTTGATACTGATATCAGGATACAAAAGCGCAGGTCCAAAGACCAAAACACGGACAGAGAAATTTAGAATAAGAACAAAAGTTTCTGCCCAAACCTCAGGGATACTTTTGTTGATATCCGGAAATCATGCTTTGAGGTTATCCACAATTTTACCTCAAAGCATGATTTCTTTGATATTCAAAAAATAATTACACTTTGGCAGGAATTTTTCTTTTGTGGTAGAACTTAATATTAGAATGTGTTTTCAATTTAATAGTCAGGAACAGGTGACTCTTTACGAGTTGAAAAGGGAAGTTTGGTGAGATTCCAACGCGGTCCCGCCACTGTAACAGGGAGAAACCTTGCATTTTGCCACTGAGCGGTTTGCCCGGGAAGGCGCAAGGGGACTATGAACTGTGAGCCAGGAGACCTGCCTGTTCCGGTCTGCCGTCAAACCTTCGAGTGAAAGGCTGGGAGACGAGATCAGAGTCTGTTTTTTTATCTGATCAGTTAATAACCTCAGTTGAAGGCTGGGGTTATTTTCGCTTATAGGGGGTGGGGGAAATAAGCAAAAAAAGCCACAACATCGCCCTGCGTTGCGGAATTACAACAGGAGCCTCGGCGGCTGCCGCGGCCGGCGCTGCAACAGCGCTGTTAAGCAGGGGAGAAAGGTTGGAGTTTTACAAGGTTGTAAACCCTACCGGCCAGGAATTGGTGGTTAAAATTAAATCGGTAAGGCTGGATGGGGACAAAGCTACTGGCATTGTGGTAAAAGACGGAGGAGATGATCCCGATACAACCCACGGGCTGGATATAGTGGCCGAAGTATCGTTTATCCCCGGCACCGGTGTGGAAATTACGTCCGGGCCAGGGGTAGGGACAGTGACAAAACCCGGGCTTCAGGTTCCGGTAGGACAGCCGGCCATCAATCCTGTGCCCAGGCAGATGATAACGGAGGCAGTAAAAAGGGAACTGCCGGAGGGCTTCGGAGCCAGGGTTTGCATTTCCATCCCTATGGGCGAGGAAGTGGCCAGAAGAACCCTTAACCCGAAACTTGGCATTGTCAATGGACTGTCTGTGCTGGGGACCACCGGGATTGTCGAACCCATGTCCGAAGACTCCTTTAAACGTTCATTGGCGCCCCAGATTTCCATAGCTAAAGCAAACGGTTTTAGAACGGTATGCCTGACCCCTGGCCGGCTCGGCGAGAAGTGGGCTGTGGAAAAGCTGGGCTTGCCCGTTGACTGCGTGGCGCAGATGAGCAACTTTGTTGGCTACATGTTGGAAGTCTGCGTTAAAGAGGGAATTGAAGGCGTCATATTGGTTGGCCACCATAGCAAGCTTACCAAGATAGCGGCCGGCTGTTTTCATACCCATAACCGGGTGGCCGATGCCAGGCTGGAAACCCTGGCGGCTCATGCAGCTTTGATGGGAGCTTCCCGGCAGGTGGTGGATACATTGATGCGCAGTAACACGGCGGAGGAAGGTTACCAGGTATTGAAAGAAAACAATCTGCTGGGGGTTTTCAATCGCATCGCAGATGCTGCCAGCCGCCGGGCGGCAGAATATGTATACGGCGACCTGCAGGTGGGGACGGTTCTCTTTACCATGCAGGGTGATATTGTTGCTTATGATGCTAATGCCCGTGAATTAGGAAAGAAGTTGGGGTGGAAGATTTGTTAACGGTAGTTGGTGTGGGCCCGGGCAGCGAAAGCTATCTGACTCCCTTGGCCCGGCAGGTCATCGATGAGGCAGAGGTAATTGTTGCCGGAGAACGGTTGTTAGAAGCTTTTGCAGGCGAAGGGAAATCCACCTTTGTTATCAAAAACAATTTAGAGGATGTAGTGAACTTTATCAAGAAAAACTTAAAGGAAAAGAAAGTTGCCGTTTTGGCTTCCGGCGACCCCGGCATGTACGGTATTCTAAATTTTTTGTTAAGGCATTTCTCTCCTGAACAGATGGAGGTCATTCCGGGTATTAGTTCTGTCCAGTTGGCCTGTGCCAGGCTGCGCATATCCTGGCATGATGCGGTGATTACCAGTGTGCATGGCCGGGAAATCAAGGGTCTGGTTGACCTGGTGCGCAACCACGATAAAGTTATTACCCTGACTGATTACCGGCTGACGCCGGCGGTGGTAGCGCAGGAACTGATAGTCGCCGGTGTGGTGGGCAAAAAGGTATGGGTGTGCCAAAACTTGTCATACAGTAATGAGTTTGTCCGTGAGTTTAGCCTGGAAAGCCTGGCCAAATCGCCGGGGTACCCGGGAAGTGTTATGGTGATAGTAAATTATGAGCATAAAGTTGGTGGTCCGGATGAATGAAAAAAGGTGGCCCTACAGTACGCCGGGAGTGGATGATGCACTTTTTGTCCGGGGCGATGTGCCGATGACAAAAAAAGAGGTCCGGGTTATTTCCTTGGCCCAGGCTAAAATACAACCAAACTCTATTATCTACGACATTGGGGCCGGTACCGGTTCTTTTACCGTAGAAGCGGCAATTTGTGCTCCGGAAGGCCGAGTTTATGCCATAGAAAAAGAGCAGGCCGGTATTGATTTGATTTCCCGCAATGTAGATAAGTTTGGTTTAACAAATGTGGAAATAATCCACGGGACCGCTCCACAGGCACTGCACGGTCTGCCCAGGCCAGACGTGGTCTTTCTTGGCGGCAGCGGCGGAAACCTGCGGGAAATCTTAACAAGAATAACAGAGGTTTTGCTTCCCGGAGGCAGGTTAGTGGCTAATGTACTGGTGTTGGAGCATTTGGCCGAATTGGTAAGTTTTTTGAAGGCCGGAAGTTTTACAGAAATGGAAATTACCCAGGTTGCTGTTTCTAAGGCGGCTCCGCTGGGCATAAAACATATGTTCAAAGGCAGTAATCCAGTTTATGTGATTTCTGCCCGTAGGGATAGTTCCCAATAAAAACCGGAGAGGGGAAAACAATGGCAGGAAAACTTTACGGTTTGGGGGTAGGGCCGGGCGACCCCGAACTATTGACGCTCAAAGCCTGGCGGGTTTTACAAAGCGTCGATGTGCTGTGTGTACCGAAGTCAAGAGCTGAAAAAGAAAGCCTGGCATTATCCATTGTCAAAAAGGCTGTTGAAAAACAGTTTGACATTTTGGAATTACTGTTTCCCATGTCTACCGACAATGAAGTTTTGGCCAGACACTGGGACCAGGCCGCCGTACAGGTAATAAGCGAACTGCGGAAAGGCAGGCAGGTAGCCTTTATTACTATTGGCGATCCCATGTTTTACAGTACATATGCCTATTTATTGGAACGCATTAAAGGCAGCCACCCGGAAATCAAGGTAGAGACAATTCCGGGAGTGACGGCTTTTGCCGCTTGTTCTGCCTTTATAAATGAAGCCCTAACGGAAGGCGAAGAAAAGCTGGCCGTTATTCCGGCAGCTTACGGCATAGAAGAGCTCAAAGAGATTGTCAAAAAATTTGAAAACATTGTTCTGATGAAGGTAAATAGAATTTATGATGAAGTGGTACAACTGCTGCGGGAGGAAAAACTGCTGGACAAGGCAGTTTTTGTAAGCAGGTGTGGTTATCCCGACCAGTTTTATACAACAGATTTGGAATCGTTAGTTGGCAAGGACAAGGACTATATGTCCATTATGATTATCAGGAAAGCGGGTTGGAGGAGATTATAATGAAAGTATATTTTATAGGCGCCGGGCCGGGCGACCCGGAACTGATTACTGTCAAAGGAGCTAAGGCCATAGAAAGCGCCGATGTAATCATCTACGCCGGTTCTCTTGTAAACAAGGAAATACTTAAATATGCGCGCCCGGAAGCCAAAATTTACAACAGCGCCCATATGAATCTCGACGAGGTTTTGACGGTAATGAAAGAGGGCTGCCGCGAAGGAAAAATCATTGCCCGGGTGCACACCGGTGACCCCAGCATATACGGCGCAATACAGGAACAGATGGATGCTTTAAAGAATATGAATATACCTTACGAAGTGATCCCCGGCGTAAGTTCATTCGTCGCGGCAGCGGCTTCGTTGAAGCAGGAATACACGCTGCCCGATGTAACGCAAACAGTGATCCTGACCAGGCTGGAAGGAAGAACTGAAGTGCCGGAAAAAGAACGGCTGCGCAAATTAGCCCGTTACCGGGCGACAATGTGTATTTTCTTAAGCGTGCATGCTATTGAAGAGGTAGCAGAGGAATTAAAAGAAGGTTACCCGCCTGATACACCTGTAGTCGTAATTCAAAAGGCATCCTGGCCGGACGAGAGAATTGTCCGGGGGACCCTCGATGACATAGCCGGTAAGGTAAGGGAAGCCAATATCACCAAGACAGCCCTAATTATAGTCAGTGATGTCTTCCGGGGACAGTATGCCTTATCCAAATTGTATGACAAGAATTTCAGCCATGGTTACCGGGAGGGACAGAGTTGAAAGTTGCCGTAGTTGCATTGACCAAGCAAGGCATCCAAAAGGGGGCGGAAGTTGAAAAAGCCCTGACAAAACGCGGACACCAGGTTATGTTTTTCGTACCCGGTAAATACAGTCTTTTGAAGCTGCCCGGACACCGCAGCCCTTTCAGAAAACCGTTGCGTGACTTAATGGCTGAACTGATGCATGAATATGAAGCAATTGTTTGTATAATGGCCCTGGGCATCGTGGTGCGATTAATTGCTCCCCATCTGCAGGATAAGAGAACAGACCCGGCAGTAGTAGTGCTTGATGAAAAGGGATGCAATGTGATCAGCGTACTTTCGGGGCACTGGGGTGGGGCCAATGGCCTGACCAGCGAACTGGCGCAGGAAATGGGCGCTAACCCTGTTATCACAACGGCCACCGACGTTCAGGGGCTACCGGCTATTGAGATGATGGCCAAAGAAAAGGGATGGGCAGTGGGCGATTTTTCTCTTGTAAAAAAGGTCAATGCGGCTATAGTTAACTGTGCCCTTGTTCATCTCTATTGTGATGAAGAAATAAATACGTCCTTGCCGAAAAACGTCGTACAGTTTCCTGTGTATCAATTCAAACCCACTGAGGATGCGGGGGCACTCCGAGTGGTGGTAACCAACAGGTTTTTGCCGGGTAATTCAGAGGATACATTGTTCCTGCGGCCAAAGAACCTGGTGTTGGGCATCGGGTGCCGAAAAGGGGTCAGTAAAGCTGCTCTACGTGACGCGGTGATTGATGCGCTGGCAAAAGCCAATGTGGTTTTTGAAAGTGTACGGGCCATTGCTTCGGTGGATTTGAAAGCGAAAGAACCGGCCTTGCTGGAACTGGCCGGGGAATGGAATATACCGGTGCAATTTTATTCCCCCGGTGAACTGCAGAAAGTCTTTAGTTGCAAGGAATCCGGGAAACTGACCAGGTCAAAATTTGTAAAAGAAAAGTTAGGAGTTGATGGAGTATGCGAACCGGCGGCTTTGTTGGAAACGGGCAATCAGGGGAAACTGATTTTGCCGAAAACCTCCGGGAAGGGTGTAACGGTGGCAATAGCAGAGGATATTTAGCAGTAATCGGTATCGGCCCCGGCGATTTGGATCAGATGAGTATAAAAGCATACCGCACACTGCAGCAAGTGGAAGTCATTGTCGGTTACAAGACTTATATAGACCTGGTGGCAGAACTGGTCAAAGGCAAGGAAGTAATAAGTTCCGGAATGATGAAAGAAGTAGACCGCTGCCAAAAGGCCATTGAAATAGCTTTGCAAAAACGGTCCGTGGCTGTTATTAGCAGCGGCGATCCCGGTATTTACGGTATGGCCGGCGTAGTCCTGGAATTAGCGCTGAAAATGGGTGTTCAGGAAGCAATTGATATTGAGATTATTCCCGGGATTACTTCTGCCAATGCTGCCGCGGCATCTTTGGGAGCGCCCTTAATGCATGATTTTGCCGTAATCAGTTTGAGCGACCTCTTGACACCCTGGAAGACAATAGTTCAGCGGCTGGAATATGCTGCTCAAGGAGATTTTGTTACGGTGTTATATAATCCCGTGAGTAAAAAGCGGACAGAACAGATTAAAGAGGCGCAGCGAATTTTTCTTAAATATAAACCGGGTAATACTCCTGTAGGCATTGTAAGAAATGCCAAACGGGGTAATGAAGAAGTAACCGTTTCTACCCTGGCCGAATTCCTCAAGCACCCTATCGATATGTTTACCGTTGTTTTAATTGGTAACAACAGAACCTTTAGCTCAGCAGAACTCATGATAACGCCCAGGGGCTACAGCTTATGATCTTACTGCTTGGGGGCACTCAGGAAGCGGGTGTACTGGCCGGAAGGCTTAAGGCTGCAGGCAAGCCTTTTATAACAACGGTTACATCCGATTACGGCATGCAATTAGCCAGGGAACAATCTGCGCAAGTGGTTCGGAAATGCCTGGACAGACAAAGCCTGGTGCAACTGATTAGAGATAAAGGGATTAATATCATCATTGACATCACCCATCCCTATGCCGAGGAAATATCCAAACTGGCTTCGGCTGTGGCCGAGGAAATGGGTATAGAGTATTACCGGTACGAAAGGCCCGCAGTGGTCGGCGGGGACCCTTTGGTGGAGAAAGTTGATTCTTATGAAGAAGCCGCTGTAAAGGCGGTTCAATTGGCTTTCAAGAACAAAGGAAACATTTTTCTAACTATCGGAAGTAAAAGACTTGTGCCTTTTGTGGCGGAAGCCCAAAAACTCGGGGTGCGGGTGGTAGCCCGAGTTTTACCCGATGCAGATGTTCTCAGACAGGTTTTTGCCCTGGGGTTGACGCCAAAAGATGTAATTGCCGTTTTAGGGCCTTTTAGCCATAGTTTAAATAAAGCCATGTTTGAGGATTACGGGGCCGGGGTGGTGGTTACAAAAGACGCCGGTTCCGTCGGAGGGGCTGACACAAAGATATCGGCCGCCCTGGAACTGGGTATTCCCGTTCTGGTAATAAAAAGGCCTGAAACGCTGGGGAAAAATGTTTTTACGGTGATTGATGAAATATTAAGGAGGGTAATTTAATGGACAGAGGGATTATCATCCTGGGCCACGGCAGCAAGGCCCCGGAAGCATTGGAGACCTTAAAGAAAATAGCGAAAATGGTCAGGGTAAGCCTGGGTGACGGTATTGTGGAAATAGCATCACTGCAGTTCAACAAGCCTGACCTGCCGGAAGCCATACAAACTGTGATAGCCAAAGGGGCGCGAAAAGTCATCATCTTACCGCTGTTTCTGTATAACGGAATACATGTGCAGGAAGATATTCCGGCAGTAATTGCCGAACAAAAAGACAAGAACCCGGGCGTAGAAATAGTGCTTGCCAAAAACCTGGGCGCCGACGACCGGATTGTCGGTGTACTCCTGGACCGGATTAAGGAGGTATCCTGAGGTGGATTTTGTCAGGGACCCGATTGATATTGAAAAAACGAGCATGCAGATAATCGAAAACAGTCTCCCTTTTCTGAGGAAGATGCCGGAAGGAGAACGGGCAATTATCAGGCGTATTGTCCATACTACCGGCGATTTAAGCTGCCCTGAATTAATAAAGATAAGTCCCGATGCCGTTGAGGCCGGGCTTAAAGCTATCCGGGCCGGAAGGCCTGTAGTTACCGATGTGCATATGCTGCAGGCGGGAATAAATTCGCGGAAGCTGGCCCGGTTTAACATGACCACGTACTGTTTTATCAAAGACCCCATTGTCATTGAAGAGGCCAAAAGAACCGGTGAGACCAGGGCGATGGTGGCCATGAAAATGAAAGCGGAACTGCTTGACGGAGCGATTGTCGCCATAGGCAATGCACCTACAGCCTTGTTTACTTTATGCGAGATGATCAAGCAGGATAAAATAAAACCGGCCCTGGTAGTAGGTACGCCAGTTGGGTTCGTGGGGGCCAGGGAATCCAAGGAAGAACTGATGAACACCCCTGTTCCATATATTACCATGATCGGTACGAGGGGCGGCAGCACTATTGCTGTGGCGGCAATAAACGCGCTATTAAATCTGGCGGAAGAAATATTTTAAGGTCCTCGACCGGTTTAGAAATTGACTGCGGGGTTAAGAAAATGAAGGACCTAAGAAAATATAAATTAATAGTTTCCGATCTGGACGGCACAATTTTTGACCAAACTTACACTCTGGCTGCCGAATTGAAAGAAGCGGTTATAAAAGCGCGCGGCAGGGGCTGTGAGTTTACTTTTGCCACGGGCCGGCTCTATCCATCGGCAGTTCAGTATGCCAGGGAACTGGGGCTAAAGGTGCCTTTAATTACCTATAACGGCGCTTTGATCAGAAACCCCGTTACCGATGAAACGATGATGGAAGTACCTCTGCCGAAAGGCAAAGCGGGAGAAATTGTTGAATTAACTGAAGGGCAGCCTGTGATGCGGTTTATTTTCAGGGATGATATTGTTTTTACCGATACAGAAGAGGTTTTTACGCGGCCTTATGCTGACGCTTTGGGCGTGAAATTTGTTTATGTCAGGCGTCTTGCTTCCGTATTGGATAAGGACCCGATTATGATAACATTAAGAGCGGAGCCGGAAGAAATAAAAAAATGGACAACCATATTCAGGGACCGTTTTGCGGGCCAACTTTATTTAGCCAATTCCCGCCCTTTTTTCCTGGATGTAGCTCACCCCAAGGTTTCGAAGGGTTTTGCCGTGGCAGAACTGTGCCGGGTAATGGGGATAAGCCCCGCGGAGACTATAGCCATTGGTGATGAAGCAAATGACGTGGAGATGATGGAGCGGGCCGGGCTGGGAGTAGCAGTAGGCAATGCGGCGGCAGGGGCGAAAAGATATGCCGATTACGTGGCCAAGGGTAAATACTGGCGGGGAGTAATTGAGGTTATAGAAAAGTTCGTCCTGTAACCTGTACTTCCGGATTAGCAGTGCCCGTAAGGGCTTAAGGGGCATAATATTAAACAAAGAAAGGTAATCCGGAGGAACAGATATGATTATAAGGGTAATGACTTATAATGTTCATTCCTGTATAGGGTTGTCCAAAAAAGACTCTTTGCCGCAAATTAACAACCTTTTTGAGGTTTACAAGCCTTCCATAGTCGGCTTAAATGAAGTCGAAAAAATGAGCCCCCGTACACTGTTTGTGGACCAGTCCAAAAAGCTGGCCCAGAACGGGTTTCCATACTATGTTTTTGGCCCTGCCATCAAAATCGGGCCCTTCGGTTTTTTCGGTAACGCCATTTTGTCAAAATTTCCTATCATAGCCTGGGAATGTATAAAACTACATTCCAAAATAGAGTTCCGGGCCTGTATTAAGGCCAGGATACAACTGCCCGGTACTGAGCTGACAGTCGTGGTTACCCATTTAGGCTTAAACAAGGAAGAACGAGTCGGGCAGATAGAAACCCTGGCCGGTCTTATCAGGGGTGAACGTACACCGGTTATTTTAATGGGGGATTTTAACGCCTTTACTGATGAACTGAGACCTTTGGAAGGTTTGGTCAGAGATCTGGGCGTAAACAGCGGACCCACCTTTCCTGCCGACAACCCGACTGCCCGTATAGATTATATACTGGTTTCCGAGAATATTGTGGATTACAGTTTGGAAGTGATCAATTCCGATGCGTCAGACCATTTGCCGGTTTTAGCGACCCTGGAGGTATAAGTACCAGAAAAAAACAAAATGGTTAAAAACTCCCTGAATTGACCATAATAATACTGGGTACAATCATGCAAGGAGGTTGAATGATGAGAAGAATTACTGTTTTACTGATTGTTACCCTTATTATGGTTACCGTGACAGGGTCTGCGTATGCCGGTACTGGCTATAAAGTGAGATTTGGCGATAATTTGTATAAAATAAGTAGATTAATGGGGGTAAACCATCAGGAAATAATGGCCGCCAATGATTTGGCCACTACGGTAATTTATCCGGGCCAGGTACTGAAAATCCCTTCGCAAAGCCGGGTTTACGAAGTAAAAAAGGGTGATAATCTGTTTAGAATTGCCCGGAAATATAAGATTTCGTTGAATGAATTGATGTCCGTAAACGGGATGAATAATACTTTAATATTCCCGGGGCAAAATTTAATAATTCCCGGTAAAAAAAGAAATATGACAGAGCCGGCTATGGGCAATAAGGTCAATACCTATATTTCACAGGAAGATATAGAATTATTGGCCAGGTTGATCCACGCCGAAGCCCGGGGCGAGGATGATATAGGCAAACTGGCTGTAGGGGCCGTTATCCTGAACCGGCTGGCCAGCGACCGGTTTCCCGACAGCATACGGGAAATCATCTATCAGAAGACCAATGGGGTATATCAATTTACTCCCGTAAGTAATGGAACCATCAATATGGAGCCAAGTGAAGCAGCAATTAAGGCTGCTCAAGAGGCCATCGAAGGAAAAGACCCTACTTCAGGGGCTTTGTTCTTCTATAACCCGAAAACGAGTACGGATAATTGGATTAGGACCCTGCCGGTAACCAGGGTAATCGGAAATCACGTATTCGCCAAATAACTTACTTAGAGAGGCCATTGTTGATGGCCTCTTTTGCCTTTTCACCAATTTTAAAAGAGGAAAAGTCCGATTAAAGCAGAATACTTTATTATTTAACAAATAGTAGCCAGCAAGCGAGGAGGGATCAAATGGCTGCCGATGTATATTTTACAGATATGAGAGCCAAAAATGGAGAAAGCCTGTTGGACAAAGTGGAAAAGTTATTTGACAGGGCTGGGTTTAAAAATATAATTCAGCCTAAAGACCTGGTAGCTGTTAAATTACACTTTGGCGAATCAGGAAACACCGCCTATATCAGGCCACAGTTCTTCAGGCGATTAGTGAAAAAGGTAAAGGAATGTGAAGGAAGACCCTTTTTGACCGACGCCAATACTTTATATGTAGGGACTCGTTCAAACGCTGTAGACCATCTGCGGACAGCCATAGAAAACGGATTTGACTATGCTGTCGTGGATGCTCCCTTAATAATTGCCGATGGTTTAAACGGCAAAGACTACGTAAAAGTCAAGGTAAACGGCAAACATTTCAGCGAAGTTAATATTGCCAGCGCCGTTTACCATGCTGATTCAATGTTAGTGGTTTCACATTTTAAAGGACATGAAGCATCGGGTTTTGGCGGAGCGATCAAGAACCTGGGTATGGGTACGGGCAGCCGCAGTGGAAAGCAAATGATGCATTCCAGTGTCCTGCCTAAAGTTGATGCTGACAAATGTATTGGCTGCACCAAATGCACCCATTGGTGTCCTGCAGATGCCATTACGGTAAACGAAAAAGTTGCCCGTATCTCTGAAGAAAAATGTATTGGCTGTGGCGAATGCACCGTTACTTGTCCGGCTCATGCGATAGCAATTAACTGGAAAACGGACCCCGATGATTTTCAGGAAAAAATGGTTGAATACTGTATTGGTGCAATGGCTAACAAAAAAGGCAAAGTGGGGTTTATTACCTTTGTAATGAATGTTACGCCGGACTGCGATTGCTGTGGGTGGAGCGATGCGCCTATTGTAAATGATGTAGGTATTCTGGCCTCCATGGACCCTGTGGCTCTTGACCAGGCCTGTGTAGATCTGGTAAATAAACAAAAAGCCCTTCCCAATACCAGGCTGGACGGTTACCATTTCGATATAGACGATAAATTTGGCGGCGTACACCCCATGATTGACTGGGCCGTGCAACTGGCTTACGGTGCGGAAATTGGCCTGGGTACAAGAGAATATAATCTGATTAAAGTATAAAAAAGCGCCTGCACAGGCGCTTTTTTTGCGTGCACCCAAATTCGGGAAAATTTCTCATAAATCAACATTTATTTTAACCAAAATTTAAAGGAATTAAGGCATTGGAAGTAGAAAAAGATGTAAGTTTTTTTGAATCAAAGATACATGTAAAAGGTATAAAATGGAAAGAGAGGTTTTCGGTGATAATTATGGTGGGTACAGCAGACCGCATACTCAGTCAGAAATTAGCCACATCGATGGAAGGGAAAAAACACCAAATAGGACAAAAACAATGGGAAGAAATAATACTTGCTTTGGGGGAGGTTGCCGCCGGTATTGCTCACGAAATAAGGAATCCCTTGACCGGGATCAAAGGTTTTAGCCAATTACTAAGACAGCAATTCGAAAAAGGGTGCAAAGAATGGCAGTACATAAACAGAATATTGAAGGAAACAGAAATTATAGAAAACCTGATAGAGGAGTTTTTGTTACTGACAAAACCTACTTTTCCCAAAAAACAATGGGTACATTTAAGCAAACTTGTGGACGAAATATTGCCATTACTGGCTAAAGAGGCCGTTGATAACCGGGTTCAGGTTATAACAAAATTCGAAGATACCTTGGCCTATGCTAAGGTGGACCTTGACCAGATGAGAATTGCTTTATATCACCTGGGGAAAAATCTGATTAAGGCGATGGCCGAAGGAACTGTTTTGTTTATTACTGTTGAATCTAAAAAGGAAGCAGGCTATAATGAAATCATTTTTAAGGTTTGCAGCAATGAGAAAAAAGATTTCGAAAAAAAAATATTTAAGCATGGATTTGATGTTTTTGAATGCCATGACAGCCTCAGTATAAGGGTTATTAAACAGATTATAGAAAACCACCATGGAGACCTGATTATGGCTTTAAATGATGACAATTCCCGCGTAGTTGTTAAATTGCCTTTCAATGACTAAAGGTGTGCTAAAATATGCACACCTTTTAATTTATATTTCCATGGGTTTGCAAATAATTTGTTTGACTTGAGTATCAAAAAAATGGTTAGAATGAGCAGGTCTTACCACAATAGCCGTGTCAGCGCCGGTACCGCTGCCGCCGATGGCTATGATATCTTCGCCATGAGGAATAAGTCCTGCATCCAAAGCCATACCAGCTATTTCAACACATACTTTCACGCCCTGGCCGAACATACGCAGGGTTTGGGCCATAATTTCCGTGGGGTACACTCCCCCGAACTTGTTTCTGATAGCCCGGTCCAGCCCGGCAAATAGGTGGGTAGTGGTTAATACCTTGCATCCTGCATCAAGTAACTTTTTGCGCACTTCCGGAGTCATTTCATCGATTCCGGGACCCGAAAAACCTACATGGTGGGTGACACAGACAACTTGAACCCCCTTGTTCAACAGTTTTTCGGCTGTTTTGCCCCTGTGCGAAGCGACCACAAAATGCTTTATCTTTAGTTCAGCCGCCTTTTCCAGAGCTAACCTGATGGTTTCATCGGTATTTATTTCACCTTTTCTTGTAAAGTACATACCCATACCTCCATTTCTTGAAACAAATTTTACCATTGTTTGATTAGGAAGTCAAAGGGGTTTATGTACATTTTTGATCATCGCCCAGGTGATAATAAAGTAAAGGCAACTAAAGCAGCAAAAAGATTCCGGTTAAAATATGAAAAACAAAGAGGGTGGGTGTGGTATGCGGACCTTATGGAAGGGGGCCATCAGCTTCGGGCTGGTGCATGTGCCGGTAAAGATGTATACAGCAACGGAAGATAAGGATGTGAAGTTCAATTACCTGCATGAAAAATGCAAGACACCTATCAAATATGAAAGGGTATGCCCAACCTGTGAGACGACAGTTCCACCGGAAGAAATCGTACGAGGATATGAATACGAAAAGGGGCGCTATGTAATTTTGCGGGACGAGGATTTTGAGAAACTGCCTCTGGAGACAGCGAGGTCAATTGATATAATAGATTTTGTGGAGATGGAAGAAATAGACCCCATCTATTTTGACAAAAGCTATTACCTGGCTCCGGGTGACGGAGGGCAGAAAGCCTACGAATTATTAAAGAGCGCCATGAAGGAAGCCAATAAGATTGCTATAGCCAAAGTAGTGATAAGATCAAAGGAGGCCATTGTGGCTTTACGAGTTTATAAGGACGCTATCTTGATGGCCACCATGCATTATCCCGATGAAATTCGTTCCGTGGATTTAATGCCGGAACTTAATTACCAAGTAAAAATAAACGAAACCGAGCGTAAAATGGCTTTACAACTTATCGGTAGTTTGTCAGAGCATTTCTACCCGGAAAAGTATACTAATGAGTACAGGCAAGCCTTGTTGGACCTGATCCAGGCTAAAATTGCCGGCGAGGAAATCGAAGTTGCGCCCAGACCCGAAACTGGGAAAGTTGTCGATTTAATGGAAGCCCTCAAGGAAAGTATAGAACTGGCCAAAACAGAAAAGGAAAGGCGGCAGGCCCAGAAGGAGCAAATAGAAGAAAAACCCAGGAAAAAAAGGGTCCGCAAAACGTCCTGAAAATGGTTTTTTTGTAAAAAAAGGAGGGGCACATGGAGTTTACACCGGTAGTTCCCTTTGAACCAGTCAGTGCAGTACAAATTCCGCACGGCGAACAATGGATAGCCCAGGTAAAATGGGATGGGGTCCGTGTTCTTACATATTATGACGGACATTCTGTCCGGTTATATAACCGGAGGCAACATGAAAGAACGGTACAGTTTCCCGAATTTGTTGAAATCAGGCGTTTTTGTACTGCTTCGTCAATAATTCTTGATGGTGAAATCATTGCTTTCCGCCGGGGAAAACCTTCTTTTCATGAAGTAATGAAAAGGGACGGCATAAGGCAGCCCGAAAAAGTGGGCCATGTCCGAAAAGCCATTCCTCTGGTTTATATGATTTTTGATGTTCTTTACTTTAATGGGGAATGGATTATTGGCCGTACTCTTGAAGAACGTCAGGAAATCCTGAACCGATGCATAGTTCCCCAAGAGGATGTGCAGTTAGTGGAAAATTTCCGCGAAGCGGAAATTTTGTTCGATGCCATAAAGGCCCAGGGCCTGGAGGGGATTGTCTGTAAGGATATCAGCAGCAGATATACCATCAAAGGTAAAGATGGCCGATGGCGTAAACTGAAAAACTATCGTGATTTGGTGGCCGTGATTGGAGGGGCAACCTATAGGGGTAATATCATTAACGCTGTTCTCCTGGGATTATACGACAGGGACGGTCAGTTATGGTACATAGGCCACGCCGGTACGGGTAAATTGACTAGGGCCGAATGGAGGGATTTGACTGAACGAATTAAACCCTTAGTAAGCGGTGAATGTCCTTTTGTCAATAAACCTGCACGGGTAAAAAATGTTACCTGGGTGAAACCGGAATTAACGGCTAAAATCAGGTATATTGAATGGACAGAGGGGCATACACTCAGGCAGCCAAGCATTCAGGCTTTTGTCGAAATTCCTCCGGCTCAATGTATTTTTGAGCAAAGTTAACTGAACTCATATTTTGTGGGAGTGATTGTTTTTGACCTGTCAGATCGTACAAATAGAAGAGAAAGAAGTGCGCTTAACAAATTTGGAAAAGGAAATGTGGCCCGATGGTTATACAAAAGCTGATTTGATAAAGTATTATGTAGATATGTCCCCTTACATTCTTCCTTATATCAAAAACAGGCTCTTTATTATGAGCCGTTACCCTGACGGAATCACCGGAAAAATGTTTTACCAAAAAGACGCTCCTGAATACACGCCCGAATGGGTGCAAACCTATCCGCTGGTTTCGGAACGTGAGAATAAAGTAGTCAATTACATTGTTTGTGATGACTTGCCTACCTTAGTATGGCTTGCGAACCAGGCCTGTATAGAACTGCATATTTGGATGGCTCAGAAGGAAAGGCTGGACTACCCGGACATTGTGGTGTTTGATTTAGATCCTTTTCCCCCGGCTACTTTTAAGGATACATTGGATGTGGCTATGTTGGTTAAAGAAGCCCTGGACCGGTTTGGTCTCCAAGGGTATCCGAAAACATCAGGTTCTACGGGACTGCATATTTTTCTTCCTGTGCGGCCTGAATTTACTTATGCCCAGGTAAGAGAAGGGGTCAGGTTTTTATTTGAACACATACATGCTGTTTACCCGGAAAAAACAACGCTCGAACGGTCTATAGACAAACGGGCAGGTAAAGTATATCTGGATTACGGTCAGAATACCAGGGGCCACACTATGACCTTTCATTACAGCCTGCGGCCGCACCCCGGAGCGCCGGTTTCCACTCCGTTGACGTGGGATGAGGTCCGGGCCGGTGATATTGAACCAGAAGATTTTAACATCAAAACTATTTTTCCACGGATTAAAAAGGTGGGTGATTTGTATCGTCCTATACTGCACCAGGAACAGTCCTTCGCAGGGCTTCTGACATTAGTCACGTAACAAAATTTTGCCTGCCAGGCAGGAAAAGTATAAATCATCCCGAAAAACAGTTAGCATGAGTTTTATGCTTACTGATTTTTAGAGGTGGATGATGGATAACCGGAAATTTTTATTTGGCCTGAGCAGATTACCGGGTATTGGCCCGCGCAGGCTGGAGCTGCTGATTTCCTATTTCGGGTCGGCGAAAGAAGTATGGCAAGCCAAACCAAGCTTGCTTTACTGTATTAAAGAAATTCCTACCAAGACAATTGATGAATTGATTAGTTTGCGTGAGAGGACCGACCTGGAGAAAGAGATTAATATTCTTGCAGAACAGGGTATATCGGTATATACTATTGAAGATAACTGCTACCCGGCCAGGCTAAAAAATATTGCCACTCCTCCCTACGTATTGTATGTTCGGGGCCAATTGCCTGATGACGACTGTTTAAACATTGCCATTGTAGGGGCGAGGAGGTGTACTCCTTATGGACTTAAAATGGCAGAAGAAATAGCCAGGGAATTGGCCAGAGCAGGGGTAACAGTAATAAGCGGTATGGCCCGGGGAATTGATTCTGCTGCTCACAAAGGCTGCCTCGAAGGCGGCGGGCGCACTGTTGCTGTACTGGGTACAGGGGTAGATATTGTTTACCCGAGGGAAAACAGAAGGTTAATGGATAATATAATCACTCATGGCGCCGTAGTTTCTGAGTTTCCCCCGGGGACAAAGGCACAACCGAGTCATTTTCCCATGAGAAACCGAATTATCAGTGGGATGGCCGACGGAGTTCTGGTAGTGGAGGCAGCTCAGAACAGTGGGTCCTTAATTACGACCGACCTGGCTTTGGAGCAGGGAAGGGATGTCTTTGCCGTGCCCGGCCCGGCAACGAGCCTCTTGAGCAAAGGCACCAACAGTTTAATAAAGCAGGGGGCCAAACTGGTTGAATGTGCCCGGGACATTCTTGAAGAATACGGATTGGACAGGGAAAGGCAGGAAAAAAGGGAGGAGTTTGATCTAAATCCCGCTGAGCAAAGGATTTTAGCCTGTTTAACCTTGGAACCGGTCAATATAGAAGAGATAGTGGAAAAAGCCGGGATAAATCCCGCGGAGGTAAGCGCTGCGTTGACCTTTCTGGAACTGAAGGGACTTGTCAAACGAATTGACGGACAGTTATTTGTAAGCAACGTATAAATTATTTTTCAAATGATAATGGAGTTCTAAACCATTCATTCATTCTATATATGTTAAAAAAAAGGGTTAGTGGCTATAATAGCTATCAGATGAGGTGATTACGTTTTGTCCAAGGTTCTGGTTATTGTCGAGTCACCGGCCAAAGCAAAGACTATTGGCAAGTTTTTGGGATCACGATATAGGGTAAAGGCTTCTATGGGCCATATCCGGGATCTGCCCAAAAGCCAGGTTGGCGTCGATGTCGAACATGATTTTGCTCCCAAATACATAACTATTCGGGGAAAAGGAGAAATACTTAAAGATTTAAAGCAGGCGGCCCAGAAGTCTTCCAAGGTTCTTCTAGCACCGGACCCGGACCGTGAAGGTGAAGCCATTGCCTGGCATTTGATGCATTACCTGGATATAAACGAAAAAGATAAATGCAGGATAGAATTCAATGAAATTACCAAGGATGCTATCGTCAATGCCATCAAAGAGCCCAGGACTATTGACCGGCACCGGGTAGATGCTCAGCAGGCCAGGAGAATTCTGGACCGCTTGGTGGGATATAACTTGAGTCCGCTGTTGTGGCGGAAAGTAAAAAAGGGTCTCAGTGCCGGTCGGGTACAATCTGTGGCCGTACGGCTGATCTGTGACCGCGAAGAGGAAATCAAAGCCTTTGTTCCGGAAGAGTACTGGGATATTACCGGAGTTTTTACCGGGACAGATAAAAAATGGACCATAGAGGCAAAATTGCTGCAAAAAGGCAAAGAAAAGATCCACATCGGCAGTGAAGCAGAAGCCCAGGCAATACTGGACGATTTAAAAGATGCTTCTTTCCTTCTTACTAAATTAAGGAAAAAGGAAAAAAAGAGAAATCCGGTAGCGCCATTTATTACCAGCAGCCTGCAACAGGAAGCCTACCGCAAGCTTAATTTCCCTGCGCGGAAAACCATGCAGGTTGCACAACAGCTATATGAAGGACTGGATTTAGGGCCTGAGGGAACCGTTGGTTTGGTGACCTACATCAGAACAGATTCCACCAGGGTTGCTGAAACGGCCCAGGCGGAAGCACGAGAATATATAAAAGGGAAATTCGGTACGGGGTATGTACCGGAGAAAGCGAGGCAGTTTACATCTAACGGTAAGATACAAAATGCTCATGAGGCTATCCGCCCCACATCTGTTTTTAGGGAGCCGGACCAGGTAAAGAATTTTTTAAGCCGAGACCAATATAAGCTCTACAAGCTTATCTGGGAACGATTTGTCAGTAGCCAGATGAGTCCTGCCGTCCTCGATACAACCAGTATTGATATAGAAGCAGGGGATTATACATTCCGGGCCCATGGTTCAATTATCAAGTTTCCGGGATATATGAAGATTTATACTGAGGGCAAAGATGAAGATGACAATGAGGAAGAAAAAACACTGCCGGAAAATTTGGAAGAAGGATTAAGGCTGATTGCCACATCACTGGTGCCGAAGCAGCATTTTACCCAGCCTCCGCCCAGGTATACCGACGCAACTCTAATCAAGGCTCTGGAAGAACATGGTATAGGACGGCCAAGTACATATGCGCCTATCGTGGAGACGATTCAGAAAAGAGGGTATGTTGTCAAAGAACAGAAACAGTTTCATCCTACTGAACTAGGCATGGTTGTAGTCGAGTTGCTAAAAGAGCACTTTACTGATATTATTGATATCCAGTTTACGGCTGCCATGGAGGAAAAACTTGATTTAATCGAAGAAGGCGATATGGACTGGGTCCAAGTACTGAAAGACTTTTATCGGCCTTTTAAGGATACATTGGAAAGAGCTGAAAAGGTTATCGGCCAGGTAGAACTGGAAGACGAAGTGACAGAAGAAATTTGTGAATTATGCGGCCGCAACATGGTGGTGAAAATGGGCCGTTACGGCAAGTTCCTGGCCTGTCCCGGTTTTCCTGCATGCAGAAATACCAAACCTTTGTTGGAAGAAACGGGGGTCAAGTGCCCGCACTGCGATGGCCGATTGGTATTGCGCAAAAGTAAAAAAGGTCGTAAATTTTATGGGTGCAGTAATTATCCCAACTGCGATTTCGTTACCTGGGACCTGCCAACCGAAAAGAAGTGCCCGAAATGTGAAAGTATGCTGGTACAAAAGAAATTCAAGAATAAAGGCGCTGTTTACCAATGCATAAGCGAAAACTGCAACTATAAAGAAAAAGCCGAGACCAAAACGATATAGGAAGTGATTCCAATGGAAGCGGAATTAGTAATTATCGGAGCAGGACTGGCGGGGTCGGAAGCGGCTTGGCAGGCAGTTAACCGTGGTGTAAGAGTAAAATTATACGAGATGCGGCCTCAAAAAATGGCGCCGGCCCATACAACTGCATACTTTGCTGAATTGGTATGCAGCAATTCCCTACGGGCGGCAGGTATGGAAAATGCTGTCGGGCTGTTAAAGGAAGAAATGCGCATAATGAATTCGTTGATCATGAAGTGTGCCGATGCCAATAGGGTGCCTGCAGGCGGCGCCTTGGCCGTGGACCGGCAGAAATTCGCCGCCCAGGTTACTGCTGAATTGGAAAACCACCCCTTAGTGGAAATAGTCCGGGAAGAGGTCACATCGGTACCGAATGATGGTCCGGCAATTATAGCAACCGGCCCCTTGACTTCCGAAGCAATGGCGGCTAGCATCAAAGAGTTAACCGGCGAAGATTATTTATATTTTTATGATGCGGCAGCTCCGATAGTCACCTATGAATCCCTCAACCACGACGTTATTTACCGGGCTTCTCGGTATGGCAAAGGTGATGCCGATTACCTGAACTGTCCGATGACCAAGGAACAATATGAAAGTTTTTGGCATGAATTGACTTCAGCCGAAACAGTCCCTTTAAAAACCTTTGAAAAGGAAATATTTTTTGAAGGCTGTATGCCCATTGAAGCCATGGCGGCAAGGGGGATGAAAACCCTTCTCTACGGGCCGATGAAACCGGTTGGCCTGGAAAATCCCAAAACTGGGGAACGGCCATACGCCGTTGTCCAGTTGCGCCAGGATGATATGGAAGGAACGCTTTACAATATAGTCGGTTTTCAAACCCACCTAAAATGGGGGGAGCAGCAGCGGGTGTTCCGCATGATACCGGGATTGGAGAAGGCGGAATTTGTTCGATACGGCGTGATGCACAGGAACACATTTATTAATTCACCTACAGTGCTGGAGCCAACTTTTCAGTTTCGCAAAAGAAAAGACCTGTTCTTTGCCGGACAGATTACCGGTGTTGAAGGTTATGTTGAATCTGCTGCAGCCGGATTGATGGCCGGAATCAATGCCGCCCGACTGGTAAAAGGGCAGGAACCGGTGGTGTTTCCCCCGGCCACGGCCCATGGAGCATTGAGCCATTACATTACTACGGCTAATCCGGCCAGTTTTCAGCCTATGAACATAAATTTTGGCCTTTTACCGCCTCTGGAAGAAAGAATCAAAGATAAAAAGATGAAGAACCGTTTGATTTCTGAAAGAGCAGTGATAACATTGGAAAATTTTAAAAATAATTTATAATAGTCCCCCTGAAAAAACGTACACCTTCAGTATCATGTTTATTAGGGGTGACGAAATATGTACAATTATGTTGATGATTTTATGGTCTATTTACAGGTCGAAAAAAATGCCTCCGAAAAAACACTGCAGAGCTATCAGACTGACTTATTCCAGATGGTGGACTTTATAAGTGCTGAAATTAATATAACTCCGGAAAATCTGCAACCGGACCGGGTTGACCACCTGGTAATCAGAAAATTCCTGGCTGAACTACAGAGAAGAGGACTGTCCAGAAGTACCATAGCTCGAAAACTGGCAGCCATGCGGACTTTTTTCAGGTTTTTATGCCGGGAAGAAGTAATTACGCGAAACCCGTTGATTGAAGTTGCTACCCCGAAAGTGGAAAAACGACTGCCGCAATTTTTATACCAGGACGACATAAGAAACCTGATTGAAGCGCCGGAGAGAAACACTCCCAGGGGATTGCGAGACAGGGCCATTCTGGAAACCCTTTACGCATCCGGAATCAGGGTCAGTGAACTGGTCAATCTGGATATGACCGATATCGACCTGAACACAGGTTATGTGCGTGTAATGGGCAAAGGCGCCAAAGAACGAGTTGTTCCACTGGGTCAGTTTGCCATAAACGCCCTGAAAGCCTATCTTACTCACGGCAGAACCAGGCTGGCCTGCAGGTCAAAAGAACCTTCGGAGGCTGTTTTCCTGAACAAAGCGGGACAACGTATTTCTGTACGCAGTATTCGCGATATCG
Source organism: Thermincola ferriacetica (assembly GCF_001263415.1). NCBI lineage: Bacteria > Bacillati > Bacillota > Clostridia > Eubacteriales > Thermincolaceae > Thermincola > Thermincola carboxydiphila. Next base: position 220,986 of record NZ_LGTE01000002.1, on the reverse strand, counting down.
TTAATAAATACGTGCGTAAAATCAGCATCAGGCAGAGGGTAAGCCCCCATATTATCCGTCATTCCTTTGCCACCCATTTATTGGATGCTGGGGCAGACCTTAGAACAGTACAGGAATTATTGGGGCACGTTAAAATGTCTACGACACAAATTTATACCCATGTAACCAGAGAACATTTAAAAGAAGTTTACAAGAAAGCACATCCGCGGGCTTGAATAGGAGGTAATTAAATGTTCAAGGGAACCACTATTGTTGCGGTGAAAAAGGGCGGCCAAACAGCAATAGCCGGCGACGGTCAGGTAACTTTTGGTGGAAATGTAGTGTTAAAACATCAGGCCAGAAAGGTAAGACGGTTATATAACGATAAGGTTTTGGCCGGGTTTGCCGGTTCAGTGGCCGACGCATTTACCTTATTCGAAAAGTTTGAAGGCAAACTTGAGGAGTATAGGGGAAATTTACAGAGAGCCGCCGTTGAACTGGCTAAGGAATGGAGGATGGACAAAATTCTCCGCCGGCTGGAGGCGCTACTGATTGTTGCCGATTCAAAACATCTGTTGATCATTTCGGGCAACGGCGAAGTAATTGAACCTGACGATAATGTGGCGGCCATAGGTTCGGGGGGATCCTACGCACTGGCTGCCGCGAGGGCGCTTATAAAGTTTACTGAGCTGGATGCTGCGAAGATAGCCAGGGAGGCGCTGACGATAGCCGCCTCTATTTGTGTTTTTACCAATGATAACATTGTTGTGGAGGAATTAAACGGCCCTAACTAAGTAAACTGCCGGGCACCAACAGGCGTTCAGTCGTTGATGAAAAACTAGTTTTAGGAGGGATTTTGGTGCAGGATTTGACACCAAAACAAATTGTCGAGGAACTGGATAAGTTTATTGTTGGCCAGCATAAAGCAAAACGGTCTGTTGCGGTAGCGTTGCGAAACAGGTACCGCCGAAAAAAACTCCCCCCGGAATTAAGAGATGAAGTTGTTCCCAAAAACATAATAATGATTGGCCCTACCGGTGTAGGAAAGACGGAAATTGCCAGGCGCCTGGCCAAACTGGTAAATGCCCCCTTTGTCAAGGTAGAAGCAACAAAATTTACCGAAGTGGGATACGTGGGCAGGGATGTGGAATCTATGGTCAGGGATCTGGTGGAGACTTCCATCAGGATGGTTAAGCAGGAGAAAATGGCCGAAGTGGAAGAAAAGGCCAGGGTTATGGCTGAAAAAAGAATTCTGGACATCTTGGCCCCCCTGCCGGAAAGGGAAATGGGATTAAAAAACCCCTTTGAAGCCCTTTTCGGCGGTGGACAAAGAAATGATGACCAGGCACAGGAACAGGCATTTACTGAGAGAGTGAACCAGGTCCAGCGGGAGCGGGACATACTTTGGGAAAAACTGCAGAAGGGTGAATTGGAACACGAGTACATAGAAATAGAAGTTGAAGATACCAACGTGCCTACAGTAGAAGTTTTTTCCGGGGCCGGAGTCGAAGAAATGGGCATCAACATCCAGGATATTCTCGGTGGCATACTCCCCAAAAGAAAGAAAAAACGTAAAACTACTGTAGAAGAGGCCCGAAAAATTTTAACCAACCAGGAAGCCCAGAAGTTAATCGATATGGATGAAGTTATTTCTCAGGCCATAGAAAGGGCCGAGCAATCAGGCATTATTTTTTTGGATGAAATTGATAAAATTGCTGCCCGGGACGGCGGCGCCGGGCCAGATGTTTCCAGAGGCGGGGTGCAGAGAGATATATTGCCCATAGTAGAAGGTTCAACAGTTATGACAAAATATGGGGCAGTAAAAACTGACCACATTTTATTTATTGCTGCCGGGGCTTTTCATATAGCCAAACCGTCCGATTTAATTCCTGAGTTACAGGGCCGATTTCCCATTAGGGTTGAATTAGAAAGTTTGACCGAAGAAGACTTTAAACAAATCCTCATCGCCCCCCAAAATGCTATAATTAAGCAATATAAGGCTTTGTTGGAAACAGAAGGAATCATGTTGAAATTTACAGAAAATTCTCTTGATGAAATTGCAAAAATAGCTTATACTGTTAATGAACAGACAGAAAACATCGGGGCTCGACGTCTTCATACAATTTTAGAGAAATTACTTGAAGACATTGCCTATGAGGCGCCTGATACCGACCAAAAAGTTGTCGTAATTGATGAAAAGTATGTTCAGGAAAAACTTAGTGAAGTAATACACAATCGTGATTTGAGCAGGTACATTTTGTAGTATTTATACAATACGCTGTCAATTTTACCTTTAAGGGGGACAAGTAATGAGGAATTTGTTAGAAAAAACCAGATGTATTAACAAACTTCTTCAAAAAGCCGCAGGACATCCGGTAGACTTTCAGGAAATGGCTGACGTATTGACTGAAAACATAAGGGCAAATACTTATATTATAGGCCGCCGCGGTAAAATTCTGGGCTGTGCTTTCATGGATAACTTTGCTTGTCAAACCATGAAAGACTTAATCGAGAGTTCGGACCGGTTCCCGGAAGCCTATAATGAATCGCTGCTCCGGGTGAACGAAACCAGGGCCAATTTTCAGCAGAAAGGCAATGTTTGTGTATTCGACGATGCCCAAGAATGTGTATTTACTGAAAAGGTAATGACGATTGTTCCCGTTGTCGGCGGCGGCGAAAGGTTAGGCACTCTTTTATTGGCCAAAAGTGACGAAAACTTTACTGACGAAGACTTGGTTTTGGCTGAATATGGCGCTACCGTTGTTGGTATGGAAATTTTGCGCATTAAAGCTGAAAGGGTCGAGGAAGAAGCTCGCAAGAAGGCTGCCGTGCAAATTGCACTGGGTACCTTGTCTTATTCCGAATTAGAAGCAATTGAACATATTTTCGACGAGCTTGAAGGCGATGAGGGATTGCTTGTGGCGAGTAAAATTGCTGACCGGGTAGGAATAACCAGATCAGTAATTGTTAACGCTCTCAGGAAGTTTGAAAGCGCCGGAGTCATCGAGTCTAAATCCCTCGGCATGAAAGGCACCTATATAAGGATTTTAAACGAACGTTTATTGGACGAATTGCAAAAGCTTAAGCATTGATTGATCCATATTATTGATTGACAGTAAACCATAGATCTTCTATGGTTTATTTTTTTGTCAACAGATTTGCTAAAAAAAGGATTTTAAGTAAATATGACGAAATATAAAAAACAGTGAGAGATGTTGTATAAACTTCAGATAGATTAGCGAAAAAAGTCTAAAAATCTACAACTTAAAGTAGGAATTCACAAAAATATGACGAAATATAGGATTAATGCTTTGTAAAGTTTTCCTCACATAGTGTATCATTACCATGAACAAAAGCAGTACCTAACTTTGATAAGGGCAACTTTATCGAAAGATAAAGGCGCAAAACTACGGGCCTAAAGCGACATAACGCAATGGTTGCCGGGTTGCCGAAGGAGGGTTTGCGTTTAGTAGAACCAAACTGCGGTTTCCCTCAGTTTGGATTTTATTTTATAGGAGGCGTTTAAAGGTGATAGAGAAACTTATCACATCCGATACTATGGGTCTGCTGCAGCGGGCTCTAGATGCCGCCAGTATGAGAAATGAAGCTATTGCTAATAACATGGCCAATGTCGATACTCCCGGCTATAAACGCGTGGACGTGGCTTTTGAAGAAGAGTTGAAGAAAGCTATGGCTGCAAATGGCAGGTTACAAGGATTGACCTCAGACCCCAGGCATATACCCATCGGCGGTAAAAAACCAATAGAAATTAATCCCCGATTTGTTCGGGACACCGATACAACCATGAGAAACGATGATAACAACGTAGATATAGATAAAGAAACTGCTGCTTTGGCCAAAAATCAGATCATGTATGAGTTCCTGATTAACGGTATTAATGGAGATTTCAAAAAACTTAGGATGGCCATCAACGGAAGGGGGTAAATAAAATATGGGTATGTTTGATTCCTTTGATATCAGCGCTTCCGGTTTAACAGCACAAAGGTTGAGAATGGACCTGATTTCTGAAAATATTGCCAATGTTAATACTACCCGGACGGCTTCCGGGGGGCCATACAGGAGAAAGTTAGCTGTTTTTGAGGCAAAAAACGGTGATTTTGATAAGGTATTTCAGGAGCGGTTAGACAGTGTATCGCCCGGTAAGGGAGTCAGGGTGACGAAAATTATTGAAGACCAGTCACCTTTAAAACTTGTCTATAATCCGAACCATCCTGATGCCAACGCACAGGGATATGTGGAAATGCCCAATGTGAACATAGTTACGGAGATGGTGGATATGATTTCCGCTACCCGTGCCTATGAAGCAAATGTAGCATCCATTAGAGCTACAAAGGAAATGTTTGCGAAAGCTATGGAAATCGGACGTTAGGAGGTTTTTCAATGAAAATAGATCAGCTTCTTACCGCGCAGCCGGTTGTATTGACTGATTCCCGGCCGACTAATGAGGATAATTCAGAAACGGTATCTTTTGGTGAGTTTTTGAAAAAAGCTCTCAACGAAGTTAACAACCTGCAGGTTCAATCAGAGGAAATGAAGCAGAAGCTGGTTACAGGGCAAATCGAAAATGTTCATGATGTTATGATAGCGGCTGAAAAAGCAAATTTGGCATTCGAGCTTACTTTACAGGTAAGGAATAAAATAGTGGAAGCATATCAGGAAATTATGCGCATGCAAGTATAATCTTAGTTAGAACAACATTCCTTATCGAGTGAGACGAGGTGGACCAGCTGTAATGGGAGAGTATTTGCTGCAACTCAAAACGAAAATAGTAGGGCTGTGGAACAATATGACCAGGAACCAAAAGATTGTCATTATCGTCTCAGCCCTCTTTCTGGTCGGAACCCTGGCTGTGTTAGTGAGGGGCGCTACCCGACCCGATTATGCGCCTTTATTCACTCAACTGGACCCGCAAGATGCTGGAAAAACCGTGGAATGGTTGAAAGAAAATAAAATACCCTACCAGTTAGCCGATGGCGGAACTACTATCCTGGTCCCAAGTAAGGATGTGGACCAAACGCGGATCTCCCTCTCCAGTGAGGGGTATCCGACAGGGGGGGTTGTCGGCTTTGAGGCTTTTGACCAAACCAAGTTCGGGGAGACAGATACTGATCGCCGGGCCAGATTCATACGCGCTTTACAGGGGGAATTGACCCGTACCATTGAGCGCTTTTCCGAAGTGGATAAGGCTCGCGTCCACATAGTCCTACCCGAACCTTCTCTTTTTTTGGAAGAACAGAAAAATGCCACAGCTGCAGTATGGTTGCAGTTAAAACCTACCAAAACTTTAGATGAAAACCAGGTCAAAGGATTAGTAAAGCTAGTGGCTAACAGTGTTGAGGGCCTTTCTCCCGAAAATGTCACAGTAGTGGATATGAACGGCAATATTCTCAGTGAATCGCTGGATTTTAGCAAAGAGGCCCAACAGCAAAAACTTTCCATGACCCAACTGGAAATACAGAAAACCTTCCAGGCAGATTTACAGCGTTCCTTGCAGTCGATGCTGGAGAAAGTGGTCGGTATTGGCAAGGTTGTTTGCCGCGTCAGGGCAGAGCTTGACTTTGACCAGATACAAAAGAAAACGGAAAACTATGGAGACAAGCATGTTTTAAGCGAACAAAAAACTGAACAGAGTTCCAGCAGCTCAAACACTGCCACCCCGCAAAATACGCCGGGAACAGCCGGTAACATTCCCGGATATGTGGCAACGGGAGGAAACAGCAACAGCCAAAGTTCCAGCAGCGATGTGATCAGAAACTATGTCCATGATAAGGAAGAAACGGTTCAAACGGTTGCACCGGGCAGTGTAAAGAGACTCTCGGTTTCCGTAATGATAGATAAGGCCATAAACCAGCAGCAGCAGAAAGCCATTGAAGAGGCTGTTGTGAACGCAGCAGGAATCAACAAAGCCAGGGGAGATCAGGTTTCGGTCATCGGTATGCCCTTTAATACCGAATATCAGCAGGAAATGGCCAGAGAGATGGCTCAGGCAGACCGGAAACAGACCATTATCCTGTTCGGGTCGTTGGGCGCTGTACTGTTGTTGATTATAGTTGCTGTAATTTTAAGAGTGAGAATGTTGAAAAAAGAACAACTGGAAGAACTGGGAGAAATAGCTACTACGCCATTGCCGCTGAAGGCGATGGAAGAGATAATTGAAATCGAAGAAAAAGAACTTACACCGGAAGAGAAAGAGAAGATCAGGATTAAGGAGCAGGTAGAGAAAGTTGCCGGGGAGAATCCGGCAGATGTGGCGCAACTCTTAAAAACCTGGTTGGCTGAAGAATAGAGGTGGAATAAATGGCGAAAGGCTTAACGGGAAAGCAAAAAGCTGCAATTTTACTCATTTCCCTAGGCCCTGAAATATCAGCGCAAATATTTAAGCATTTAAGGGACGAGGATATAGAGCAGTTAACCTTGGAAATAGCCAACATACGTAAGGTACCTACAGAAGTGAAAGAGGAAATTATTAACGAGTTTCACGAGCTGTTGGTAGCAAAGGAGTATATTGCCTCCGGGGGCATAGATTATGCCAAAGAAGTCTTGGAAAAGGCCCTGGGCAACCAGAAAGCCCTGGAGATAATTAACCGGTTAACGGCCACCCTACAAGTAAAACCCTTTGATTTTGTGAGAAAAACCGATCCTTCCCAGTTATTAAACTTCATCCAGTCGGAAAACCCGCAGACCATTGCATTGATTATTGCTTATTTAGAGCCTGAACAGGCGGCGGCTATTTTGGGAGCACTACCGGCAGAAAGACAGGCTGATGTGGCCCGTCGGGTCGCTATTATGGACCGTACTTCGCCGGAAATAATCAGGGAAATAGAACGCGTGCTGGAACGCAAGCTTTCTTCCGTTGTATCCGAGGACTTTACCAGCGCCGGAGGCGTGCAGAATGTGGTAGACATTCTGAACAGGGTGGACCGAACTACGGAAAAAACCATTATGGAATCCCTGGAGATACAGGATCCGGAACTGGCGGAAGAAATCAAGAAAAGGATGTTTGTCTTTGAGGACATTGTGCAGCTTGATGACAGGGCTATTCAACAAGTTCTCCGCGAGGTCGACAGCAAAGACTTGGCGCTGGCTCTCAAAGGTTCCAGTGAAGAAGTGGCCGCCAAGGTCAGCCGGAATATGTCCAAGCGAGCTGCCGACATGCTCAGGGAAGATATGGAGTATATGGGTCCGGTGCGTTTAAGAGATGTGGAAGAAGCCCAGCAGCGTATTGTTAATGTAATCAGGAAACTTGAAGAAGCCGGTGAAATAGTTATTGCCAGAGGCGGGGGAGATGAGATAATTGTCTAAGGTAATCAAGTCCGGACATTTGAAACTTGAGAGTCCGCGGCTGATTAGCCATACCTATTCTCATCCCGAGGAAACTGCAGCCATAAATGGGAAAGCTGCTTTGGAATTGGCGGCTTCCCGAGCGGATGAAACAAATGCAGCGGCTGGGGGAGAAACCTCCGGAGCTATAGACCTCCAGGAAGTTACCAGACAGGCAGAAGAAATTATCAGGGAAACGGAGGAAATGGTTAAAGAACTACTCGAGACAGCACGGCAGGAGGCTGAAAAAATAGTAAAAAAAGCGAAAGAAGAAGCGGAAAACCTCGTTAAGGAGGGGCAGGAAAAGTTTAAGGAGATCAGGGAACAGGGCTATAACGATGGTTGGCAGGTTGGCCATGCAGAAGGGACCAAAAAAGCAGAAGAAGAAATGAAAGGGACCTTATTGGCAGCTCAAAAGACCCTGGAGGATGCCATTGAAGAAAGAAAAAAAATTATTCTTGGGGCTGAAGATGAGATTATACAATTGGCTGTCGCTATAGCCAAAAAGATCATTGGTCACGAGATAAGTACGAATCAGGACCTTATTGTCGGGATGGTGCAAAAAGCCCTGGAGAAAGTGCGGGACAGAGAGGAAATATCCCTGCGTGTCAATCCGCAAAATCTGGAGCAAGTTCTAAACGACCAGGAACAGATTATGTCCTCTGCTAAAGGAATAAAAAAAATGAAAGTTCTCGCGGACCCCGATATTCTTCCGGGCGGCTGCGTTATAGAGACGTCCAACGGAACCGTTGATGCGCGAATGGAACGCCAGCTTCGGGAAATAGAACAGTCTTTACTGGAAGTGAATTCCAATGGTTGATTTAAATAAATATATTTCCGCTCTTGCTAATCTGGACCCCATTAAAATTAATGGGCAGGTTACGCGGATAATAGGTTTGGTAGTGGAATCACAGGGTCCGTCAGCTAATCTGGGAGAACTTTGCTACATATACCCCAATGTGGGTGATTGCAAGTTAAAGGCAGAAGTCGTTGGTTTTAAAGAAAACAGGATACTGCTCATGCCTTTGGGCGACCTTACCGGTATCGGACCGGGTTGCGAAGTTGTAGCCACCGGGCATTCATTTAAAATTGGCGTAAGCAATAAAATGCTCGGCCGGGTAATTGATGGATTGGGCAATCCTATTGACGGCCTGGGGCCAATAGAATGGGAGACAGAATACCCGGTAAGCGGACCGCCGCCAAATCCCCTGGAACGGAAGAGAATTACCGAACCATTATCAGTAGGAGTTAAAGCAGTTGATGGATTGCTGACCTGCGGAAAAGGCCAGCGGGTAGGCATTTTTTCAGGTAGTGGCGTTGGTAAGAGTACTTTATTGGGGATGATCGCCAGAAATACTGCCGCCGATATAAATGTGATTGCCCTCATTGGCGAACGAGGTCGTGAAGTCAGAGAATTTCTGGAAAAAGATTTGGGTGAAGAAGGATTGCGCCGGTCTGTTGTGGTTGTAGCTACTTCGGACCAACCTGCATTGGTCAGGTTAAAGGGCGCGCTGGTAGCCACCAGTATAGCCGAGTATTTCCGTGACCAGGGCAAGGATGTCATGCTGATGATGGATTCGGTCACTAGGTTTGCCATGGCGCAAAGGGAGGTCGGTCTGGCGGTGGGTGAACCACCTGCTACCAGGGGATATACTCCTTCAGTTTTTGCCATGTTGCCTAAACTGTTGGAAAGGTCAGGTACTTCCCGCCACGGGACAATTACCGGATTGTATACGGTCCTGGTTGACGGAGATGACCATAACGAACCAATTGCTGATGCAGTCCGGGGAATACTTGACGGGCACATAGTGTTATCCAGGGATTTGGCCATGCAAAACCAGTATCCTGCCATAGATATACTGGCCAGTGTAAGCCGGGTAATGCCGGACATAGTCAGCGAGGAACATAGGAAAGCGGCTCAGGAAATAAAAAGCATCCTGGCTACATACCGGGATGCTAAAGACCTAATTGATATAGGCGCCTATCACAAGGGAAGTAATCCCAAAATTGATTATGCATTATCAAAGCTGGATGATACCTTAAATTTTCTAAAGCAGGACGTAAAGGAACAATATAGTTTTAATGAAGCCTTGGAGTTGTTGCTGTCTATAACAGGCATGGCAAAAACAGCGTGAAAAGGGATGATATGGCATGAAACCTTTTAATTTCAGGCTGCAAACGGCTCTTGATATTAAGTTACGACAGGAAGAACTGGCCAGGGAAGCTTTGCAACGGGCTATAAGCAGTTACGAAAACAGTGTGGAAGTGCTAAACAGCTTTTATAAACAGATGGAATGGGTACAAGAACAGGTCAGGCGTAGCCAGAAAAAGACTGTGAACCTGGAAGACGTGAAAAGATGTCAAGATTTTATTCCGGTACTTATACAAAAAATTGAAATTCAGAAGGCTGAAGTAGAAGAAAGAAGATCTGAGGTGGATCGGGTCAGAACTCAATTAATCGCGGTGATGAGAGAACGTAAGGTAATGGAGAAAATAAAAGCCCGCTACTATCACCGGTACATAAGAGAAGTACTTCTGGAAGAACAGAAGCTGATTGACGAGATGGCCACGAACAGGTTCATACTTAAAGATAATCCCATTTAGGAGGCCTTTATATAGATGCCAAAGTTTCTGCACAGTAAGCCCTTTCGCATACTAAAAAAAATACTGTTGATTCTGTTCCTCCTTGCTCTGATTTTTGGATTTATTGCAGCAGTCTTGTGGGCTTTGGACTTTACCGGCGTGTTAAATGTTCAGAAAATGGGCCAAAAGATACCGGTAGTCGGAAAATACATTGCTGATGACAATAATAAGCAATCTGAAAAATCCCCGCTACAACTGGAAAATGAGCAGTTGCGCATGGAAAACAGGCAACTGAAAGAGCAACTCGACAGACAAAAAAGACAGTTATCAGGGGAAATAGAGGATATTAAACACAAACTTGCTGTTGCCGAGGAGAAAAATAAAAAACTGGCAAAAGATAAACAGTCTTTGCAGAATACGGTAGACTCCTTACAGGAATGGAAATCCCAGCAGGAAGGGCAGACCCTTAGTTACGAAAGCCTGGGCAGGTATTATGCAGAAATGAAACCGGACAAAGCGGCCCAAATCATGAACAACCTGCCTGATGATGTAACGATAGGGATCCTGCTAAATTTAGAGGACGAACAGGTTACAGCCATATTGAGCGCCATGGACCCCAAGAAGGCAGCAAGTATTGTGGATCAGATGCGCAAATAAAGGTTGTAAAACTGTTCGCTATCCCTCGTGAAAGGAGGTGAGAAAATGCAAGCAGTAGGAACTTTTATGATTAATCCCACCGATGGAGCCGGGTGTGGAATCGGCAGTCAACTGAATAAGGTACGGAGCAACAAAGGGCCTGGCGGATTTGGCATGCTGTTGCAAAACCTGTTGGGCCAGGTAGAGGCCGGAGATATTACTTCCGTTTCTGCTGATGTGCCGGTAAATCCTGAAACCAGAGAAATTATATTGACAAAAGACAAACTGACCGATGCGATAATGGAGCTGTTGAAAATGTTGGAATCTGCCGGCATTGCATGTGCAGTATCATTTGATAAGGTGCCCAATGCAGCCGAGTTTAAACAAACATTAAATGAACTAATGGATATTATCCGGGATATTGCAGAAACGCTGGTTTTCTTGTTCCCTTCGGCCAATCAATTAAATATTGCAGATCAGGCCATTGACGCATATTCCCGTGGCGCCGATACCGGTACCAATGTGGGCAGGTTGGTTGTCTACCTGGGGTGGGAAATAACCAATTTGTTGCGGCATATTAAAACACTGAATGGGGAACTGCAGGCCATCGTTAACAGGACTGGTAAAAATGCTGTTCATTCCGATGGTGGCATGGCCAATATCCTGCGGGAATTTGACGGTATGTTCAGGGAAAACACTGCAGCCATCGCCAAAGACCTAAAACAAATAGGCGCTTTATTGGCAGGGTTACACCTAAAACAGCAGGATCCAGTTGAAGGCATACCCGCGCAAAAAGTTAATGCCGAAGGTATGCCCCCGCAAGAAATCAATAAGACCGGAAACCTGCTGAGGGCAGAAATCAAAGGATTAATCGCCAATCCAGGGCAAGGGATTGCCGAAGATGCCGGAAAACCTGATAATTCGGTGCCCCAAAATCCGGAAATCGTTTTGGACAACCTGCGCCGTTCGGTAGGGAAGATTACCAATATTTTTGACAAACTTATCAAAAATATTGAAGCAAATTTAGCCGGTGGAATACAGGGTGAAACATGGGTTGTCCAGGCGGCAGGGAATAATTTTTCCATGTATGCTGCAAATCCGGTATTCTTTAACGGCCAACAGGATGCCGTACAGGTTTTCCATTCACTCATGAACATGATTGCCGAGAAGGCCAAGTTGGTTCAGATACCGGGACACTCAGAATTTACCATCCAACTTAAACCGGAAACCCTGGGGAAACTACAGATGAAGATTACAGTTGAGAACGGTCTGATCACGGCAAAATTCACCGCCGATACGCAACAGGTGAAAGAACTGCTGGAATCCAACCTGGCGAATTTACGGCAAAACCTGACCGACCAGGGGATTAAGGTAGACCAGCTTGAAGTTGCCCTGAATTCAGAAAGGGAATACAACTTGTTTGAAAGGGAATCCCAATGGAAACAAAAACAGGGGCACAGAAAATTCTATGTTGCTTCTGTAACCGACCGGCCGGCCGGCAGTATTCTGGATAACTCCTATTTAATGTATGATGACAACACCATTGACTATACCGTTTAAAGGAGGTGCGTAAAGAATGACCACAGTAAATAATGTATCTGATGCGGGTTCAACACTGAACCAGGAAGCGGTATCCAGGACGGTAAAAAATGTACTGGGGAAAGACGATTTTCTCAAACTGCTGTTGACCCAGTTAAAATACCAGGACCCATTGGAACCCACAGATAACAAGGACTTCATTGCCCAGATGGCCCAGTTCAGCGCCCTGGAACAGATGACCAATATGAGCGATGGTTTTGCCAAATTAGCGCAATTTCAGGAAACCCTTTTCAGGGAATCTACTATCAGCCAGGCTATCGGTCTAATAGGAAAACAGGTGGAGGCTACGCTGCCCGACCAGAATGAACCGCTGACCGGGTTTGTAACGGCAATGAAGATAGTTGATGGGGAACCAAAGGTAGTTGTAAACGGCAAGGAAATTGGCCTGGGATATATTTCTATGGTATTAGGCTCGTAATTACTTGCGCTGAAAAGGAGGGATTACAGTGGTAGACAAATTGTACTTCAATCAACCAATATTGCCTGTCAACCCTTCGCACAAAAAACAGCAGCCTGATCCGCGCGGCAGAGCTGAAGCGCCGCAGTCCTTCCAAAACATTCTGCTGCAGCAGATGGCCAAAGAGCCGGTGAAGTTTTCCCAGCATGCCCTGCAGCGGCTAAGCACCAGGAATATTCAACTAAGTCCGGCCGATATGCAAAAGCTTAATGATGCGGTTCAGCGGGCAGCTCAGAAGGGAGCAAGAGATTCGCTGGTTTTGATGAACAATATGGCTTTTATAGTCAGTGTGACGAACCGAACAGTCATTACGGCCGTGGATGACGCCAGCATGAAGGAAAATGTCTTTACGAATATAGACAGTGCAGTTATTGTTTAACGGGCCGGACCTCTATGAGGAAGCCCTGGGCCGCCGAACGACAGAGGCGGCCGGTGAAGTGCAGACTAATTAAGTAATGAATAGCTTATATGGAGGTCGATTGCATTATGATGCGTTCCATGTTTGCCGGAGTATCCGGATTGCGAAATCACCAGACCAGGATGGATGTTATTGGCAATAACATCGCCAATGTTAATACTATCGGCTATAAGAAATCCAGGGTTACTTTCCAGGATATGTTGAGCCAGAATATCCGCGGCGCCTCTTCCCCGACAACTACCAGGGGGGGTACCAACCCCATGCAGGTTGGTCTCGGTATGACCATCAATACCATAGATACTATTCATACCCAGGGCAGTTCGGAAACCACCGGCAAGGTTACTGATATGATGGTAGATGGAGACGGGTTCTTTATCGTAGGAGACGGCATGAACAGGTATTACACCAGGGCCGGCAATTTTGATTTTGATGCTCTGGGAAATTTAGTATACCCGAACGGTTTAAAAGTACAGGGGTGGCTGGCAGATAATACTGGCAAGATTGATACCTCGACAGCTATACAGGGAATTACCATTCCAAAAGGACAGTCTATCCAGCCTAAACAGACCGCCAACATTGATTTCATAAATAATCTTGATGCCGGTGCAGCAATAGGTACAGTACGGAATGTTTCTATTGAGGTTTACGATTCGCTGGGGAACTTATACACTATACCGGCAACTTTTACCAAAAGTAATACCAATGAATGGACCTTTGACTTGGGCACACTTCCATCGGGAATTACCAGTTTTACACTGACAAATAATGTTATTACGTTTAATCCTGATGGCACTTACAATAGCCCCGCTCCCGGCACATCCACACTTAACTTAAATTTAAACGGTTCTGTGGGCGCGAGTACGCCAATAACAGTTAAAATTGACTTTACAAAATTAACTCAGTTCAATGGTTCATCCAATGCTGACATGAATAGTCAAGACGGATATCCTTCAGGAGTTTTAAACGGATATGCCATCGATAAATCAGGTATAATTACCGGAAGATTTTCCAATGGTTTAACCAAACCTTTGGCTCAAGTAGCGCTGGCAAACTTTAATAACCCGGCAGGTCTGATGAAAGCTGGAGAAAACTTATACGTTCAGTCTAACAACTCCGGTAATGCACAAATTGGCGCTGCCGGCTCCGGCGGCCGGGGTAATATCTCGCCCGGCCAGTTGGAAATGTCCAATGTGGACCTGTCCCAGGAATTTACCGATATGATTATTACCCAGAGAGGTTTTCAGGCCAATTCCCGCATAATTACCGTGTCCGACGAAATGCTCCAGGAACTGGTTAACCTGAAGAGATAATTCATCTGGAGGGTTGGGGTAAGGGGTTACCCCTTACCCCAACCAATCTATATGGAAGCGAGGTTATGGAGATGGTTAAGGTAACCAGGATGAACGGCAGGGAAATTGTGGTAAACGCGGAACTTATTGAATTTGTGGAGGCCACTCCTGATACAGTGTTGACTCTTTCCACAGGCCGGAAACTGGTGCTGCAGGATACTGTCGATGAGGTTATAGAAAAAGTCCTCGAGTACCGGCGTTCCATTGGCACCAGGTTTATAGTTTGCGGCCCGGAACAAAAAAAAGAATGGCTGCCTGAAATTCTGAGCGAAGATGCTGATACAGCAAAAGAATAAGAAAGAAACCATAGTTAGATCGGGGGGACGAAAATGGCTGAAGAAGATTTAAAAGAGGAACAGGAACCGCAGGGCAAGAACTCGTCAGCCGGCACCATCAAGTTAATTATTGCCGGTATTGCCATTATCATTCTGGCGGCCGGGATATCCTTCGCGGTGGCGCGTTTTGCTGCCGTATCCGCGCCGCAGCATGGGTCTACTTATAACACCAATGCCAAGATAAAAACCGATAACATTGGCACCACCTTTGACGCCGGTGAATATTTGACTAATTTGGCCGGCGGGTCCAGGTATATTAAGGTGAAAATCGTTTTCTCCTTTGCCAACAAAGAACTGGAAACGGAAATCACCAACAAGTTACCTGCTATCCAGAATACCATCAACAAGGTGCTGCGGGAACAATCAGCCGATGCGTTAAATGAACCCAAGAGTATGGATAAGCTGGCTGACAGGTTGAAAAAAAATATCAACGAACTCCTGGTTACTGGAAATATCGATGAGATATACTTTACATACTTTGTTATTCAGTAGTCAGCGGCGACAGGAGGTGAACTGAGTGAGCGAGATTTTATCCCAGGAAGAAATTGATGCGCTGCTCGGCGCGCTGTCTGCGGGCGAAGTCGGCGGCTCTTCCGAAACACAGAGCAAAAAAGAAGACCACAAAAAAATCAGGGTATACGATTTTAAAAGGCCCAACAAATTTTCCAAAGAACAGATTCATACCCTGCAGGCTATTCACGAGAACTTTGCCCGTTTGCTGTCAACGTTCCTGTCCGCCCATTTAAGAACTGTTGTCACCATGAACGTTCATTCAGTTGAACAGATTACTTATGATGAATTCATTCGTTCACTGCCCAATCCGACGCTTTTAAACATTTTTATGATGGAACCCCTTGCGGGTAATGCTATTTTGGAGGTTAACCCCAATGTGACCTTCACCATTTTGGATCGCTTGTTTGGCGGTCCCGGTCAGGCGCCCGAAAAAATGCGCGGCCTTACCGACATTGAGCGGACCGTCATTGAGAAGGTCATTATCCGTTGTTTGCAGATATTAAAAGAGGCGTGGGAAAATATCATCGAATTTGACCCGAAACTGGAAGTCATAGAGACTAACCCATTGTTTACTCAGATAGTGTCGCCCACGGAAATGGTGGTCTTAATCTCCATCCATGCCACCATCGGGGAAACCGAAGGGATTATGAACCTTTGTATTCCGTTTATTGTGTTGGAACCAATAATCAGCAAATTGACTGCGCATTTTTGGTTTGCCGGTACAGCTAAAACAGTAACCGCAGAGCACATTCAAAGTACCCAGAGAAGGTTGGAGAAAGCGAAAATCACCCTATCCGCAGTTTTGGGTGAAACCACAATTAAGTTGGGTGAATTGCTCGAATTACAGCCCGGAGATGTAATCCAGCTTGATAACAGGGCTACTGACGAATTGAAAATAATGGTGGGCGAGCGTAAAAAGTTCTATGGACGCCCTGGAACGGTTGGCAGCAGGTTGGCTGTACAGATAACCAGGCTTGTAAAGGAAGGAGATGAAGATAATGAGTGACGGGGTACTCTCCCAAGAGGAAATAGATGCTTTGCTTAGGTCAGATGCTTTTCAGGAAGCGATCAATGCCAGCGAACCTGAAACACATCAAGCTGCCGCCGGACCTACCGGTGACGAACTGACCAATATGGAGAAAGACGCTGTGGGAGAAGTTGCCAATATGGTTATGGGTTCGGCAGCTACAGCGTTGTCAACACTACTCGGTAAGAAAGTAGAAATTACCACTCCGGTTGTGGAAATTACTACCCCGGCCAGGTTACGCCACGATTATCCTTTACCGTATTTGTTGGTGAATGTGGAATATGTGACCGGTATTAAGGGATCCAATGTTTTGATCATCAAAGACGGAGATGCCGGTGTAATCGTGGACTTAATGATGATGGGTGATGGGACTTCACCGCCCGCTCAATTGGAAGAAATGCATTTAAGCGCCATAGCGGAAGCCATGAACCAGATGATGGGTTCTGCTTCAACGGCTTTTTCCACTATTATCAAGGAAAGGGTGGAAATCTCGCCGCCTACCGTGGATTTGATCAATCTGGCCACCGATGAACTTAAGGGCCGTCTGGCCAATCCTGACGAACCCATAGTAAAGGTTTCCTTTAAAATGACCATTGAGGATCTGGTAAACAGTGAAATGATGCAGTTGATACCTCTGGATTTTGCCAGGGAACTGGTGGGCAGATTGATGGATGATATGAAGGCTCCCCATGCAAAAGCGGCGGCAACTGCTGCGGCCAAAACTCAGACCCCGACCAATGCGGGATATACGGAGCAGTTGGCTGCAGCTTCACAGCCAAACGCACCGCTTCAATCAATAGCACAGGATACCGGTAATGCCCAATACCAATTGGGAGGGTTTACCGGCGGGGGAAATGTTAAGCCTGCCAATTCAGTACCAGTGCAACCGGCCCAATTTGCTCCCTTAAATATGGGTTTTGAGCCAAAAACTCCGTCCACTATCGATTTAATCATGGACGTACCCCTGCAAATTACTGTAGAACTCGGTAAAGCCAAGAAAACTATAAGGGAAATCCTCAACCTGGCGCCAGGTTCTGTTGTCGAGCTGGACAAACTGGCCGGTGAACCTGTTGACCTGATGGTAAACGGCAAGCTTTTGGCTAAGGGAGAGGTCGTTGTTATAGATGAGAATTTTGGGATAAGAATTACCGATATCGTAAGTCCGATGGAAAGGGTAACCAATCTACAATAACAGTTAAGGAGGAAACCTATGGGAACGCGCATTCTCATTGTAGACGATGCAGCTTTTATGCGCATGATGATTAGAGATATTCTGAGCAAGAACGGGTACGAAATCGTGGGTGAAGCAGAAAACGGACAGGTAGCAGTGGAAAAGTATCAAGAACTGAAGCCGGATTTGGTTACTATGGACATCACTATGCCGGAAATGGATGGCATTACGGCAGTAAAGGAGATAAAAAAAATCGATCCCAATGCAAATATAATTATGTGCAGCGCCATGGGGCAACAGCCAATGGTCATTGACGCCATCCAGGCCGGAGCCAGGGACTTTATTGTGAAGCCCTTTCAACCTGACAGAGTATTGGAAGCTGTCCGAAAGGCCCTTAGCTAAATTGAATCCGGAAGGGTGTGGGCCATGTTCTTGTCCAAAGTATTGAATGCGGCTAAGACTTTGTTTTTCGGTATCCTGTTTTGTTTGCTGAACGGCAATATAGTTTGGGCTGCATCGGAGAAGCTTAATTTAGACACCGAAATTGACCCCGTTCCTACTCCCATGCCCAGCATGTTTTCACTGCTGGTAAAACTGATGCTTAGCCTGATTATAGTTGGTGGATTAGCTTACTTGACTATTCGTTTTCTGAAGAAAAATGCCCAAATAACGGGCAGCAGTGAAAATATTTCCGTACTTGACCAGTTTGCTTTGGGCATGAACAAGGGGTTGTTTATCGTTGACGTGGCCGATAAGGTCTTGGTCCTGGGAGTAACCGATCACAACATTAATTTTTTATATGAAATTAAGGACAGCAAAATAATCGAGGAACTCAGGACCAGGGCAGCGGAACGTGAAAGCCAACCTATTATACCACCCAGGTTTTGGGAAGTTATATTATCTAAAACCGGGGTCGGTAATTTACCTGCGGCGAATTTCAGCAGTCACATCCAGGAACAGATTAAGAAACTACAAAACCTGGCAGACAGTACAAAAAACAAACCTACCGGAAAGGATGACCAGAATGGATAGTGTGGGCGCTAGAAAAATATTAATCTTTTCAGCGCTGACAATAGCAGTTTTGGGGTTATCGTTTTTTAGCGCTCCGGTTGTAAAAGTATTTGCTGCTCCGGCGGTGCCGGTGCCCAATGTGGACATAAATATAAATTCTTCTTCCAACCCGCAGGAAGTAAGTAAGAGCTTGCAGATACTTTTTCTTATCACAATCCTTTCTTTGGCTCCGGCTATATTAATCATGACTACAGCTTTTACAAGGGTCGTAGTGGTACTGTCTTTTGTCCGCAGCGCATTGTCTACTCATACTACGCCACCAAATCAGGTTATTATCGGGTTGGCCTTGTTTTTAACTTTTTTTATTATGGCGCCTACCTGGAGCCAGGTTAATAAGGAGGCGCTGCAGCCTTACCTGTCAGGAAAGCTCTCGCAGGAACAGGCTTTAAAGAAGGCTGTTACACCGGTCCGGGACTTTATGTTCAAACAGACCCGGGAAAAGGATTTGGCCCTGTTTGTGAAAATGGCCAATATTAAACGGCCTAGGACACACGATGATGTTCCGACTTATGTTTTAATTCCTGCCTTTACAATAAGCGAATTAAAAACGGCTTTTCAGATAGGTTTTATGATTTACATTCCTTTTATCGTCATAGATATGGTGATAGCCAGTTCTTTAATGTCCATGGGTATGATCATGCTGCCGCCCATGATGATTTCTTTGCCCTTCAAGTTACTGCTCTTTGTTTTGGTCGACGGATGGAACCTCATAGTAAGGTCTCTGATTATGAGTTTTCAATAGGAGGCGTAAAATTTTGACACCGGAAACTATAATTGGCATAGGAAGGGATGCCCTTATAACGCTTCTCTTAATTTCCACACCTATTTTGGCTACCAGTTTACTGATAGGTGTAATAATCAGCGTTTTTCAGGCGGCCACCCACATTCAGGAGCAAACCCTTACATTCGTACCCAAAATCCTTGGGATATTGGGAGCCATTGTACTTTTTGGGTCGTGGATGTTAGACGTACTTTTATCATACACTTCCAATATATTCATAAATTTACCATCATATATCAAGTAATTGAAAGAAGGGCTGCCATGGACAGTTTAACCAGTTTGCTGAACAGGGTTGACATATTTCTGGTGGTTATGGCCAGAGTAAGCGGTGTTTTGCTGGTAGCCCCCGTTTTTAGCTCCCGGAACCTGCCCACGCAGGTAAAAGCAGGCCTGATCGTACTTATAAGTATAATTGTATTTATGGCCAAACATCCCCAAATGGCAACGGTGACAACATCGATTATTCCTTTTGTCTTGCTGTTGATAAGTGAATTAGTAATTGGCTTAATTATTGGTTTCGCCAGTTATCTTATATTCAGTGTGATTTATATAGCTGGTCAGGAGATAGATATGCACATAGGTTTTGCCATGGTAAACGTGGTTGATCCGTTAAGTGGAATATCGGTTCCTCTTGTCGGAACTTTTAAATATATGATTGCTATTTTAGTTTATCTTACTACCAATAGTTATAATTATTTATTTGCTGCTTTATTTCATAGCTACGATGTAATACCTTTGCTGGGTTTTCAGCCCAACAAGGCCATTTCCACATACTTAATCGGCATGTTTGGTAATGTTCTGGCATTATCCGTTAAACTGGCCGTCCCAATAGTCGGCGCACTGCTGGTGGCTGAAGTTGCCCTTGGCATAATTGCCCGGACGGTACCTCAGATGAACGTGTTTCTGGTAGGGATTCCGGCCAAGATAGTCATCGGAATCATTCTCCTGGTATTGATTTTGCCGTTTTATATGTTCTTCCTGGATATGCTTTTTGAAACCAACTACAGTGACTTGCTGAAACTGATAAAACTTATGCATTAGGGGAAGGTTTATATGATCCACAAACGCCAACCCAGGCATCTTTCGCTTAACCTGCAGTTGTTTGCCCAGGAAAAGACTGAAAAGGCGACAGCGAAGAAAAGACAAAAGGCCAGGCAGGAAGGCCAGGTTTTAAAAAGTATGGAATTCAACTCTGCTGTTGTCTTGTTGGCGACTTTTATTTCAATAAAACTGTTTTTCCCTTATATGCTTGAACAGCTATCCGGATTTTTCAGGGAAATATACAGGATGTGGGGCAGCCAGGACTTTGTATTAAACGTCAGGACCTCTCATCAATTATACTTTTCTACGATAAAGGTAAGCTTCATGACTGTTCTGCCAATAGCAGGCATCGCAATGGTTTCGGGTGTAGCCGCAAACTTGTTGCAATCAGGCTTTATATTTACAACCAAGCCGCTGAAGCCAAATATTAGTGCTTTAAACCCTATTAACGGAATTAAGCGCATGTTTGGCGCCAGGTCGCTGGTGGAACTTGTGAAATCCCTGGTAAAAGTGGCCATAGTAGGATACATTGCTTATGCCGGTTACAAATCTGAGTTTAACAAATTCCCCCAGCTTTTGGACATGAATATTCGGGCTTCCAGTTTGTTTATAGGCCGGTTGATTCTTAATATGGCATTTAAGATCGCTGTTTGTTTACTGATATTCTCCGCGTTTGACTACTGGTATCAATGGTGGGAATATGAGCGCAGCCTGAAAATGACCAAACAGGAAGTCAAGGAGGAATTGAAACAGACGGAAGGGGACCCGAAGGTTAAAGCTGCTATCAGGCGAAAACAACAGCAGATGTCTCTTGCCAGAATGATGCAGGCAGTTCCCAAGGCCGATGTGGTAATTACCAACCCAACTCATTACGCTGTGGCATTGAAATATGATGCCGATACCATGTCTGCTCCGGAGGTTGTGGCCAAGGGCCAAGATTACCTGGCCCAAAGGATAAAACAGGTAGCTAAAGAACACGGTGTTATTTTGGTTGAAAATAAACCACTGGCTCAGGCTTTATATAACGCCGTTGAAATAGGCGAATCCATTCCGGCGGAACTCTATCAGGCCGTAGCCGAAGTGTTGGCCTTTGTATATAAGCTTAAAGGCAGGATTTAGGAGGAACGCATATGTCCAGCTCTTCCAATACTATCAATATTAGAGGCTTGAAACACCTGGATATTGTTTTTGCTGTAGCGGTTCTGGCAATGGTTATCATGATGATTGTTCCCATACCTACCCAGTTGCTGGATATTCTCTTGACGGTTAATATTTCCGTCGCCGTGGTTATTTTGTTGGTGGCGTTATATAACAAAGAGGCCCTTGAATTTTCGTCTTTTCCATCCCTTTTATTAATTACCACCTTATTCAGATTATCTCTTAATGTTTCTTCCACCCGGTTGATTTTGCTGCAAGGCTTTGCCGGTGAGATTATTCAGACTTTTGGCCAATTTGTCCTGGGTGGCAGTGCTGTTGTAGGTTTTGTCATCTTCATTATCCTGATAATTATTCAATTTATTGTCATTACCCGGGGAGCGGAGAGGGTGTCGGAAGTTGCTGCCCGTTTTACCCTGGATGCTATGCCGGGCAAGCAGATGGCTATAGATGCCGACCTAAACACGGGACTCATTTCTGAGGAAGAGGCCAAGGAACGCCGCAAAAAAATTCAGCGGGAAGCCGACTTTTATGGCGCCATGGACGGTGCTTCCAAATTTGTCAAAGGTGATGCCATTGCCGGTATAATTATCGTAGTCATAAACATAGTTGGTGGTTTTATCATCGGGGTTCTGCAAAAAGGTATGTCGGTAACCCAGGCTTTAAATACATATACCATTTTGACTGTAGGTGATGGCCTGGTAAGCCAGATCCCGGCCCTGCTCATATCTACAGCCACAGGTATTATTGTAACGCGGGCCGCTTCCGATACTGATCTGGGACACGAAGTGGGCTGGCAGGTTTTCCGGCAACCGAAAGTACTGGCAATTGCTACTGGCGCTTTGGTTCTACTAGCTTTTCTGGGAATGCCGGCTATTCCATTTATTGCCCTGGCCGCTGTCATGGGCGTCATTTCTTACAGTATACATAGGACTCAGCAGCAGACGGCGCAACTGCAATCAGAAAAACAACAGGAAGAAGAAATTGAAAACATTAAGAAACCGGAAAATGTCCTGGGCTTGCTGCACGTAGATACCCTGGAACTGGAACTGGGTTATTCTCTTATTCCTTTGGTAGATGCCCAGCAGGGCGGTGACCTGCTGGACAGGGTCGTTATGATCCGCCGCCAGTGTGCGCTGGAACTGGGCATTGTTTTACCACCCATTCGTATGCGGGACAATATGCAGTTAAAACCCAACTGTTATTCGATAAAAATTAAAGGTGTTGAGGTGGCCGGCGGTGAATTAATAATGGATAGGTATTTGGCAATGAGTTCCGGTCTTACCGAAAACGGGATAACCGGTATAGATACCGTGGAACCGGCATTTGGTTTGCCGGCCAAGTGGATACCTGCCAACCTGCGGGAACAGGCAGAATTAGCCGGTTATACCGTTGTTGACCCGTCTTCGGTGGTAGCCACTCATCTAACTGAAGTTATTAAAAGTCACGCCCATGAAATCCTCAGCCGGCAAGATGTCCAAACACTTCTTGATAACATCAAGAGCAATTATCCGGCTGTTGTTGAAGAGCTGGTACCCCAGGTACTTTCCCTGGGAGAAGTCCAGAAAGTGTTGGCCAACCTGTTGCGGGAAAGGGTGGCTATCAGGGATTTGGTTACTATTTTGGAAACGCTGGCTGATTACGGGAAAGTAACAAAGGACCCGGAAATGCTTACGGAATACGTAAGGCAGGCGTTGTCACGCCAGATTATAAAACAGTACCTGGACGGCAATGAAAAATTACATGTCATTACTCTGGACCCGGCTGTGGAACAGTTAATTCGCGATTCTATCCAGCATACTGACCATGGGTCTTTTGTGGCGATAGACCCTGTCAAGGGACAGGCTTTGTTTGAAAAACTGTCGAATGTGATTACCCAGGTTACGGAAAAAGGATACATGCCCATTA
Source organism: Thermincola ferriacetica (assembly GCF_001263415.1). Classification (NCBI taxonomy): domain Bacteria; kingdom Bacillati; phylum Bacillota; class Clostridia; order Eubacteriales; family Thermincolaceae; genus Thermincola; species Thermincola carboxydiphila. The sequence continues at coordinate 197,622 of NZ_LGTE01000002.1, read as the reverse complement.
TTTTATGTGCACCGGTGGTCAGGATTTACTTTAAACGGCTCACGGAAAAACTTATGCCTAAACTGGTAGTACTGTCCTATAACGAACTTGATAACAGGATTAACGTAGAATCCGTTGGGGTGGTGAACATTTAGTGCGGGTTAAGAGATATGTTGCCGAAAATCTGCAGGATGCCATGCTGAAAGTGAAAATGGATATGGGAAAAGATGCTGTTATTTTACATACCCGGAAATTTAAAGAAGGCGGTTTTTTCGGCTTTTTTGGTAAAACCATGGTGGAAGTAACGGCCGCTGTGGAAGATAATCCAATTTCTCCGGTTTCGCAGCCCAAACCTACTGCGCAAAAGGTTGCTAACCAGGCTCAGGTTCATTCCTTTGCTACCTTTAAGGAAAAAGCCGGCGGTGTCGATGATGAACGGAACGCTGATTTGCAGGCGGAGCTACAGGAAATGAAAATGTTAATGTATGAAATGAAAAGCCAGATGGAAGCTAACTTGGATGCTAAAAGCCTGCCGGAGCCGCTGCAAAGGTTCCACCAGATACTGATAGATAATGAAGTGGAAGAGGCGCTGGCAGCGAAAATACTAAAAGGGCTTTTAAAAACTTATCCTGCCGAAGAACCGGTAGAAGGGCATAAACTTAAGAAATCTCTGGAACAGTCCATGTTAAAAATATTACGCCGCCCCAAGCCTATCACTTTTAAAAAGCAAGGATTGCATCAACAGGTTGTGGCTCTGATCGGACCCACGGGGGTAGGAAAAACTACAACTATTGCCAAGCTGGCAGCCACCTTTTCCATCGTCGATAAAAAGAAGGTTGCCCTGATAACTGCTGATACATACAGAGTTGCGGCTGTAGAGCAGTTAAAAACTTACGGAGAAATAATCGGTATTCCTGTTAACGTTGTTTATACACCCGAGGAGCTGCGGGATTCTATCGGCCAACATACGGACAAGGATTTAATTCTCATTGATACGGCCGGACGCAGTCATAAAAATGTTGCCCAAATGGCAGAACTGAAAGCATATCTGGATGCGGCTGATGCAACAGAAATTCTCCTGGTGCTGAGCGCTACAACGAAATACAAGGATATGCTGGAAATTATCAACAGCTATTCCGATATTCCACTTACTAAGCTGGTATTTACTAAGCTTGATGAAACTTCAACATACGGAGCTATTTTAAACATTATCAACAAAACCCAAAAGCATTTGTCTTATGTTACGGTAGGCCAGAACGTTCCCGATGACATTGAAATTGCAGACCCTGAAAAAATTGTAAAAATGATTGTGAAGGAGCGGTAGGTATGCGTGATCAGGCAGAAAAATTACGCATTCTTGCTCGAACCATTAAAAACCAAGTCGAGTCAGAAATCAAAGGGAACGGGAAAAAAACCAGGATTATTGCTGTTACCAGTGGGAAAGGCGGCGTTGGCAAGACTAACTTTACTATAAACTTTGCCCTGTCTCTGATGGCTTACGGTCAAAAAGTGATAGTTCTTGACGCCGATTTGGGTTTGGCCAACATAGACGTCATACTGGGTATAAGCCCCAAGTATAATCTGTACCATGTTTTAAAGGGAGAAAAAACAATCCAGGAAATTATCGTACCAGGACCGCAGGGACTCCAGATAATTGCCGGCGGTTCGGGTATCCAGGAACTGGCCAACCTGCGGCGCTGGCAGGTAGAACAGTTTATTGCCAAACTTGGTGAACTGGAGGGCTTGGCTGATATTCTGATTATAGATACGGCTGCAGGGTTATCGCGAAATGTAATGAGCTTCGTTTTGGCGGCCGATGAAGTGATTGTAATAACTACCCCTGAGCCAACTGCCATCACTGATGCCTATGGATTGGTTAAAGTGATGACCACCAAGAAAAAGAACGGCGTAATACATTTGGTGGTTAATAAAGTGGAAAATGCCAGAGAGGCCGATGTTACAGCAACTAAATTGTCAATTGTTGCTGAAAAATTCTTAAAGCTCAACATCGGGAGTCTTGGTTTTATACTGGACGACCCGTCTGTATCCAAGGCTGTCAAAAGCCAGGAGCCCTTCGTTTTAAAATATCCCAAGTCGCCGGCTACTGCCTGTGTTCAAAAACTGGCTGCGCAGTTGATGGAGCAGGAATATGCTGAGCCCAGTGGAATTAAGTCCTTTTTTAACCGACTTTCCAATTTTTTTGGTTAGTGTTGTCCTTTGGTTAGTGTTGTCCAAGGAAAGGAGCTTTGCGATGGGAACCTTTGGCCCGATTAGAATCAACCAACCCATTGAAATTGAAGTTAATTTTTCTTTGGGAATAAACAAATTTAAAAGCCGCGTGGAAGGTATCACGGAAAAAAACTTGATCGTGGCGGCGCCTATGGTTAACGGACAAATTGTACCCCTGAAGATAGGCACCCAGGTCACCGTGTCATACCTGGATAATGCGGCATTGTATACCTTTGATACTGTTGTTTTGGCTACCGACTTAAAACCTGTACCCACACTGACACTGGACAAACCCTATAACATAAAAAGGGTGCAAAGAAGAAATTTTGTCCGGATAGATGCTAAAATACCGATGACTTTTTGCCTCCTGAAAGAAAACCTGGAAAAGAATTCCGACTTTTACTATGCTACAACCATTGATATAAGCGGCGGGGGTATTATGTTCAGCACGGAAAATCCCCTGCATTTGGGAGACCTGCTGGAAATACATATGGCTTTTCCGGATGGGGTGAATGTTCTCGCTATCGGTAAAGTGGTCAGGGTGATTAAAAATGGTCAGGGTGATCAGCAGATGTATTCAGTAGGTATTGAATTCAACATTATCGAGGAGAGCGAAAGGGATAAAATAATACGTTATATATTTAACCAACAGCGTGAACTTCGCAGAAAAGGCCTTCTTTAGGAGTGGACATGGAAAACAGAAAGTATACAGTTTTAGTTGTGGATGATTCTTTTTTTATGACGCAATTCATTTCCGACCTACTGCATCAGGACCCTGATATTCAAGTTGTCGGTACAGCATTCAACGGTGCTGAGGCGTTGGAGAAAGCGGAAAAACTGGGCCCCGATGTTATAACTATGGATGTGGAAATGCCAGTGATGAACGGTTTGGAGGCCCTGCGGGAAATTATGCGAAAAACCCCCACACCGGTTATTATGCTCAGTAATTGTACGCAAATTGGTGCTGAATCTACTATTAAAGCGCTGGAATTGGGCGCCGTTGACTTTGTAACCAAACCTTCGGGGCAAATATCGCTGGACTTGGAAAAAGTTCAGGATGAACTGATAAAAAAAGTGAAAATAGCAGCAGATGCAAAGAAGATGCTTTATCCCGGGAACAGAGTGACTAATGAAGATCTCCGGGCCCAAAACAAAATAACTGAAAATGAAAAAACGGCTTGGGATGACGGTATTCTGTTTCAAGGATTTAACCCGGCAAGAATGAAGGTTGTGGCTATTGGCGCTTCCACCGGAGGCCCTAAGGCGTTGCAAACCATATTGCCGCAGTTGCCAGAGAACTTTCCGGCTGCAGTTATTGTGGCCCAGCACATGCCGTCTGGGTTCACCAGGTCGCTGGCCAGCAGGTTAAATGAAGTCTGTCCCCTGACTGTAAAGGAGGCAGAGGATGGTGAAAGGCTCCAGCCCGGAACAGTATATATCTCGCCCGGAGGTTGGCACACGGTAATTCAGGAAGATTCAGCAGGGTGCTTTGTTAGATTGCAGGAAAATAAGCCGCCAACGGGCAACTGCCCTTCTATTGATACCTTGATGGCCTCTTTGGCCAGATGCAAGGTAAGTAAAATTGGACTACTTCTCACGGGAATGGGTAAAGACGGTGTGGTCGGCTTGCAGCAGATCCAGGCAAATGGCGGGTTAACTATTGTTGAAGACAAGTCCACCTGTATAATTTTTGGAATGCCCAAGGCAGCTATTGAAAACGGGTGTGCCGATTATGTGGTTCCGGTTTCAGATGTTGCCAAATTGCTGCTTGAACTGCTAAATTAAAGCCTATTCGGGAGGTAATACCATGGATATGTCGCAATACCTCGATATGTTTTTAGAGGAGGCGAAAGAACATCTTCAGAAGTTAAATGACAGTTTGTTAGCTCTGGAGTCAAATCCGGAGGGCAGGGGCATCTTGGACGAAATTTTTCGTTCGGCGCATACCCTTAAAGGTATGTCGGCAACAATGGGCTATACACAGGTGGCAGAACTGACCCATGAAATGGAGAACGTGTTGCATAAACTCCGTAGCGGTGATTTGCAGTTAAACAGTCATATCGTTGACCTGCTCTTTAAGTCAGTAGACATCTTGGATAATGCCGTTAATGATATTGCCAATGGAGGAGAAGGCAAACTTACTTTAGGTGAAATTATCAGCAGTTTACGCGATGTAATCAGCGGTCAAGGTTTTGCCGGACAAGATCCTGCGTCGCCGGTAAGTAACGGCAATAACGTTAAAAGTGGCAGTAAAGAAGAGGCCTTTAATGAATATGAAAAAAACCTCCTCTTGGAAGCCTTTGAACAAGGTTTCAAATGTTACCATATTACCGTACATATCAGCCCCAAGTGTGTGATGAAATCAGCCCGGGCATTTATGGTTTTTAAAAACCTGGAAGAAATAGGAGAAATAATAAAGTGCGTGCCAACGGTACAGGACATAGAAGAAGAGAAGTTCGATACCAGCTTTAACGTTGTTGTGATCTCCAGTGAAGGACCTGAGCGGGTACAAAAAGCCCTACTGAGTATTGCCGAGGTGGAAGAACCTGAGATAAAAGAAATTACCAAAGATAGTTTAAATCATGTTACTATTCCTGCGCCGGCCGCAGTCCCAGCATTAGAAGCGCCTGCAATTCCTGCAGGACAGGAAATTGCAACTGCACAAATGGCATCCATACAAGTGCCGGAAACTAATCAAACATTACCTATTGTTTCCAGTCAACCAAATCTAACCCAGCCTAAACCGGGACTGGTTCAAAAAATGCGTACGAGTCAAAGTGTTCGGGTGGATATCCACCGGTTGGATAGCCTGATTAACCTGGTAGGGGAATTAGTGATTAATAAAACCAGACTGGTACAAATCGGTCGTAACGCGCAGGTTCCCGAGTTAACAGAAACTTTGGAGCAAATGGACAGGATCAGTATAGACCTGCAGAATGTGGTTATGAAGGTTCGTATGGTCCCTATTGACTTGGTATTTAGTAGGTTTCCCCGTATGGTTCGCGATTTGGCCAGGGACCTGAATAAAGAAATTGAACTCGTTATTGAAGGTAAAGAAACTGAAATGGACAGGACTGTTATAGATGAAATTGGTGACCCATTGGTACACTTGCTACGAAATGCGGTAGACCATGGAATAGAAACCAAGGAGGAAAGAATTGCCGCCGACAAACCGCCTGTTGGGAGAGTTATTCTTGCTGCAAGGCACGAAGGCAACCATGTAATCATCGAAGTCAAGGATGATGGCAAAGGAATAGATGTAGAAGCGGTTAAAAAGAAAATACTCGAAAAGCAACTGGCAACACCCGAGGAACTTACTGCCATGGATGATAATGCGATTTTAATGTATATTTTCCAGCCCGGGTTTAGTACGGCTAAAAAAGTTACTGATGTTTCCGGGCGGGGTGTGGGGCTGGACGTAGTTAAAAACAAAATTGAGGCCTTAAGCGGCAACATACAGATCGAAAGTAAAATGGGAGAGGGAACGAGATTTAAAATCCAGTTACCACTTACATTGGCCATTATTCAAGCGCTTTTGGTCCGGTTGGAAGCCGAAATTTATGCAATTCCCCTCAGCTTTATTGCGGAAACAACAAGTATTATGCCGGGCCAAATAAACAGTGTTAATGACCAGGAAGTAATGCTGCTCAGAGGGGATGTGCTGCCCTTAATAAAGCTACATAAGGTTTTTAATGTGCCTCCTTCCGATATAGAAAAAGAAGAAGAGATTAACGTGGTCATCGTGCGAAAAGGCGAAAAAAGGGCCGGCCTTATAGTCGATGCACTGATGGGACAGCAGGAAATCGTAATTAAGTCTCTGGGGAGTTTGCTAGGGGGCATCCCTATGATAGCGGGGGCAACAATACTTGGCAACGGCCAGGTTTCGTTGATTATAGATGTGGCCAGTTTGTTCTAGGAGGGACATACCTTGGAAACTGATATTCAGTTAGTGGCCTGTAATTTGGCGAACGAGGAATACGGGGTTGATATCAGATATGTCCAGGAGATTATCAGGTTACTTGATATAACTCGCGTTCCGCATGCCCCGCATTTTATTGAAGGTGTAATTAATCTGCGCGGTATGGTTATTCCAGTTTTGGACCTACGGACGCTTTTTAATAAATCACCGCGTTCGAATACAGAAGCTACTAGGATAATTATCATCAATGCCGAGGAAGTGTTGTTGGGCATAATAGTAGACTCGGTTTCGGAAGTTATTACTTTACCTAAATCGCAGATAGAACCTGCACCCACTGTCTCCAACAATCAAAACTCAACTTATTTTGGCGGAGTCGGCAAATTAGGGGAACGTTTATTGATATTGCTGAACATTGAGGAGATTTTAAATGCTGTAACAAATTACAGAAACCCCTAGATAGTTAGAAAGGGTGAACTATTTCTGTGTCAGCGTTTTTAGAATTAACCGAAAGTCAACTTGATGCTCTCAGGGAAATTGGTACCATAGGAGCCGGTAACGGAGCTACCGCTTTATCGGTAATGATGGGCAAAAGAATACATATGACAGTACCGGAAATAAAAATTATACCTTTTACAGAGGTAACAGAAGCTCTAGGGGGTGCCGAACAGGTAGTCGCCGGACTGTTTACTACCACAACCGGAGAGGCTCCCTGCAATATTTTATTTGTATTGCCTATAGAGTCAGCCAGGGTATTGGTAGATATTTTGATGGGGCGACCTCTGGGAACTACCGCAGAATTAGATGCTTTGGACAAGTCTGCCTTGGCAGAGGTGGCAAATGTAGTTTCGGGAGCATATTTAAATTCATTGTCCGGCTTTACCAAATTGGACTTTATTCCTTCAGTGCCTGCTATAGCTATAGATATGGCCGGTGCCATTTTAGATACGGTCCTGGCCCAGGCTGGCACAATCGGTGACCACGCCCTTTTGTTGGAAACAGAATTTAGTGCAATAAAGGAAAAAATTACTGGCCAGTTCTTTTTACTCCCGGAACAAGGGTCTTTGGAAAAAATATTGGAATCATTAGGGGTGACTGGGTAGATGGCAAAAATCATCAAAATAGGCATGGCTGACCTTAACGTTGCCAACTGCCCGGACATTCTTCAGACTGCAGGATTGGGCTCCTGCGTGGGTGTATGTTTGTGGGATTCCATTACCAAAATAGGCGGTTTGGCCCATATTATGCTTCCTTATAGCACACAGGCCCGTTCTGTGGGAAACGAAGCCAAGTTTGCTGACACAGCAATTCCTCTGCTGGTAAAGCAAATGGAAAATTTGGGAGCCTTGCGGCAGAGGTTGGTGGCCAAGATTGCCGGGGGCGCTCAGATGTTTTCGTTTTACAGTGGCAACGATATTATGCGTATAGGTGAAAGAAACGCTGAGGCCGTTAAAGAGACATTGGCCAAGCTGAAGATTAAACTTTTGGCGGAGGATGTAGGAGGGAACTATGGACGTACCATAGAGTTTTATACTGAAACCGGTAAACTGTATATCCGAACTATAAATGTCGGGGAAAAAATCATTTAATTTCCGGGGAGGAAAAGTTCTTGAATTTTAGCCATTTAAAGTTGTTTGTACTCGTCGGTGGCTTAGTATTCGTTTTTATATTTATAGTCGCATTGAGCAGTGATGTTTCCTTATGGGCTTCTTTATCCAGAGGATTATTGGGTGGGGGAATTTTTGCAGTAATCACTTTATGCTTAACTAATATTGTGCGGATCATGGCTTTTAACAATTCAAATTACGGGGACGGAATACAGTCGAACAGGCCTAAGCTGGATCTCAGGATCGATGACCATGGTGTCCTGGAGACAAATACAATGCGGGAAAAACCTGAAAATAACGTACAAGAGTCAGGAAATGAACTTAATTTTGAGCCGCTTCAGGCTAAACAAATTGACCCCCAGGTTAGCAGGATAATTAATAATGACCCAAAACGCATGGCGGAATTAATTCGGAAAATGGGTCTTGAAGAGTAAACCCGCTGCAGGAGGTTAAAAAATGACAGGTTCTACCGCTAAAATCCAATACATTTCCCTGTGGGACAGGTTTAAAAAAGAACGGGATCTTGCTGCCAGGGAGCAGTTGATATTAAAATATGCACCCCTTGTAAAGTATGTTGCGGGGCGGTTAGCCATATCTTTGCCGCCTAATGTACAGCAGGATGACCTGATCAGCTATGGAATTTTTGGCCTGATAGACGCCATTGAGAAATTCGAACCAGAAAGAAATATTAAATTTGAAACCTATGCTATTTCCAGGATCAAGGGCGCCATATGGGATGGATTGAGGTCCATGGACTGGATACCTTACTCCGTTCGACAGAAGGCCAAAGAGTTGGAGGAGACCTACGCACGGCTGGAAAATGAATTGGGACGTCCGGCTACAGATGAGGAAATGTGCCAAACATTGGGCATCACCAAACAACAGTTTTACAGCCTTTTGCAGGAAACCAGTTGTACTTCCTTGCTCTCCCTGGAAGATCTGTTTGTGTTTGACCGGGATGGGTCCAATGGGGTCAAGATGATTGATACAATAGCCGACAGTAAAGTGCCTGACCCCGTGGCAGCGGTAATGTTTGAGGAACGAAAAAAGATCCTCGGAGAAGCAATAAATAAATTGCCGGAAAGAGAAAAGATGGTTATCGCTCTTTACTATTACGAAGGATTGACTTTAAAAGAAATCGGCAAGGTACTTGGGGTTACAGAATCACGCATTTCGCAATTACATACCAAAGCTATACTGAGACTGCGGGGGAGGCTTAGCCGCGTGAAGAAGAAGATTCTTTAAATAAGTGGAGGTAAACATGATGAGTAATCGAAACGACAGCAAATTCTTACTTGAATATCGTGGTGACGGAGTATACTTACTGGTTTTTCCTCCCATACGAGGAGAATCTGTGCCTTCTCCCAATGACATCATTATGGAACTTCATTCACGCAAAGTGGAGAACCCGGATTTGAATAAAGTGAGGAAGGCTTTAGAAAATCCGGGTGAAGCTGTCCTGGTAGCGCCGCCGCAACAAGAAGTATTAGTAGATGGAACTTGCCGGGTTGATGTAAGCAGGAACAAAATGGAAGCCTATCTTTTTATTACTCCGCCAAGAGGAGGAAAACCGGTAACCAGGGAAGACGTGAACAAAGCCCTCGAACAGGCAGGAGTGAAGGCAGGGATTGATGAAGAAGCCATTGAACTTGCCCTGTCTATGGAGAGAATGACTGAACCGTTAGTAGTGGCCAGGGGGAAGGCAGCAGAAGACGGCCAGCCGGCCAGAATAGATTATAAGTTTAACCCCGGCGGAATGCCCGGGAAACCCAAGGAACTAATTGATGGCCGGGTAGATTTTTACAACCTGGATTTGATACAAAATGTGGAGGCCGGGCAGGTACTGGCAGAGAAGATTCCGGCTACTCCCGGTGTGCCGGGTTTTACAGTAACGGGAGAAGAATTGCCGCCCAGGCAAGGTAAGGATGTTATTCTGGCGGCAGGAAAGAACGTAGAGCTTACAAATGATGGCTTGGTGGCTGTTTCTACCATTAACGGCCATGTAGTTCTGCAGGGAAATAAAATAACTGTTTCCAACATTCTGGAAGTAAAAGGCGACGTTGATTTCAGTACCGGTAACATCGATTTTAACGGCAGTGTAATTGTTAAAGGATCGGTAAACGACGGTTTTACGGTCAAGGCGGAAGCTGATATTGAAATCCAGGGTTCCGTATCCGGCGGTTTTGTGCATTGTGGCGGAAATTTAAAAATAAAGAGCGGCATAGTGGGTAGAAGCAAAGGGATGATTGTCTGCCGCGGAAGCGTGTATACCCAGTTTATTGAAAACGCCAGTGTCACGGCAGGACAAGATATAGTAGTCGGTGAAGCAATCATGCATTCACATGTATCAGCCGGCAAAACGGTAACGGTCGGTGGCAAGGGAGTGATAGTCGGAGGAGTTATCCGGGCCGGAGAAGAAATCCAGGCCAAGATAGTTGGTTCTAACCTGGCTACGCTTACTGAACTGGAAGCAGGTGTAAACCCCTATTTACGGCTGGAATATGCCAAGGCCAAAACAGAGCTGGTAGCCAAAGAGAATGAGTTGGAAAAGGCTACAAAAGCATTAACTCTCCTGAAACAAATGCAGCAGTCGTTAGGGGAACTACCCACTGATAAAAAGGCTATCGTGGTTAAAGTGGCCCAGACCCAGGCCCAGTTGGTCAAGGATATGGAAGCATTAAAAAATGACCTGGAAAACATGGAGTATCAGATAGCGCAATCTGAACGAGGAAGGATACTGGTCGAGGGTGTTATTCATTCCGGGGTTAGGGTAACCATAGGCATGGCCTCTCTGCATGTACATGATGATATTCACTTTGCTTGTTTGACCAAGGATGGCTCGGAAATCAAAATTTCTTCATATAGATAAAAGTTAGATAAAAGTAAGTGGTAAAAAGGTGGTGGTTGGGTATGTCGTTGCGTCCAGTGGATATGCAAGTGTTGATACCCAAGATAGACGAAGTAGCCAAAAGCCACCAGATTCAAAACCAGCATGAGGAATTTCAACAACAGCAGTTTGCGGCTCAACTCCAGAAGCAGGCTGAATTACAGCAGAAACAGGTGACCAATTCCCCCAAATCAGAAGGTGGCAAGATAAAGAAAGAGAATGAAAAGGAAAAATATCGGCAGCAGTCCGGAGATGGCAAGAAACAAAGGTATAATGCACAAGAAGAAGATTCTCCGCAGGATTTCAAAGAACCTAATAAAGGCAACCTATTAGACATAAAAGTTTAATTCCATGAGGGGAGATTTAGATTGTCGGATTTACTTTTGTTAATTGGCTTGATTTTAGTAATAGGCAGTTTTTGGTCTAGGCGCCGGTTCAATGAGCAGGAAATTAAGGACTTACAAAAAATAAAGGCAGAAATTGTTCAGGCCAAAGAAGATGTAGGGAGTCTAATGAAAGAACTGATAGGTGTTTCCGAGCAGGTGGTAGAAACGATCAGCGAAAAGATAAAAGAAGCCCAGGTCACAGTACAAAACATGCCGGTTATTAACCCTGACCAATGTACGCGCGCCGAAGAGGAAAACAAAACCGGGAAAATTATCAGCCTGTATGAGACTCGGTCAAAAGAAAAGGAACGGGATATTAAGCTGCAGTTGGCCAAAAAAGAAGTTGTACAAAAACCGGCAGTAACAAAGGATTCCTCTTCAGAATATCCACAGGAAAAGTTGCCCCAGGCTGTTCCGGCCAAGCACCAAGCGGTGTATTCTCTGGCGGAAATGGGATATACAGTAGATCAGATAGCCAAACAAATGTCCATCGGGAAAGGAGAAGTAGCTTTGATACTGGAACTGAAAAACAAAGGGGAAGAAATAAATGGTATTTAAATGGCTGAAGACGGATACCGTTCTGGGCATAGGTATAGGTTTTATATTAAGCGCTGTTTTGGTGGGCTTTTTTCAGCCGAATCAGCAACTTTCCAATAAAGAAGTTATTGAACAGGCCCAAAAACTGGGCATGATTACCAAAGAACAGCATGAGCGGGTATTGGCGGAATATATCCGGAAAAACCCGACCAAAGAATCGGGTAATGATGCAAAACGGGCCAATAAAGATAAAAATGAGGAGGCCCAGCCAGAAACATATGCTTCCTATGACCAAGAAATAGTGAAACAACAGCCGAATATGCCGCGGCCCGCCATGAAAACAGCGAGGGTCCATATCCCCGATGGTTTCGGTTCAGACAAGATAGCAGATTTGCTGCTTAGTGCCGGTGTTATAGCTGATAAAGAAGCCTTTCGCCAAGCAGTTCAGGCTCAGAATGCTCAGCGCAAATTCCAGCGAGGGGATTTTATTTTACCGGTGAATGGCGATATCAACGAAGTAATTAATATTTTGACGAAACAACCTTACTAAATTTTTTGTTAGTTAACATAATTATTATTATAGGAAGTTATCAATATATAAAAAAATGATACAAAAATGGCTTCTCTCACGAGAAGCAAAACATTAAATTATGTTTCGTTTTGTCCGTGGTTTTTATTTTTCTCTGTTTTTTTCTTATCAACGATAGCTAGTTTTCTTTTTAAATCTTTTTCGATAATAATATCATCAATTTCAATTACTTTATAATCAATATCAGTATCAATACATTTAGCGCAGTTATCACATATTTTCCCAGGGTCAAGGTCGCACGTATTGCATTCCAAGCAATTATCACAAACTTTGTCGTCTTCCAACATACAATATTTGTTTTTTTTCCGGCCCTGGATCTTTGTCATATTAATCGCACCCACCTTTGCAGGTTTTATATATTGCACCGAACGATGCCAGGATGATACTGCAGGAATTCGCGCTTTACATTTTTTTTACTCTTATTCTATACTGGTTTAAACATTACTGCATTAAATGTGCCTTAAAAAGCTAAAAAACTATACCGACCGGTTCGCTAACGGTTTAAACGGTTGGCTTTTGCTACCAGCGCTTTTGTCTTTTGGATAATTTCGTCAGGTTCTACTTCTTCCCTGGCAATACCTTCTTCAAGGGCAGCTTTGGCTACGGCTCCGGCTACAGCAGGCGCTACCCGTAAATCGAAAGGTTCCGGGATTATGTAATCGGGCCTTAAATCGGCTTCATCTATTAACTCGGCTATAGCAAATGCGGCAGCCAGTTTCATTTTGTTACTGATTTCTTTTGCCCTGACGTCCAGGGCTCCGCGGAAAATGCCTGGAAAAGCAAGCACGTTGTTAATTTGGTTCGGAAAGTCGGATCTACCTGTAGCCACTATATACGCGCCGGCTTCCCTTGCTTCATCAGGAAGTATTTCGGGTACCGGATTAGCCATAGCAAAGACAATAGGTTTGTCATTCATGGTACATACCATTTCCTTTTTCAATACGCCGGCAGCAGATACGCCAATAAACACATCTGCTCCGCGCAAAGCATCGGCTAAAGTCCCCTTAAGACCTTGCAAATTAGTAACTTGCGCCATTTCCCTTTGGGCAGTATTGAGCCAATCGGCATCTTTATGAATTACACCTTCAATATCGCACATTATTACGTTTCTCAAACCTGCATCCATCAATAATTTTGTAATGGCAATACCTGCGGAACCGCTACCGTTTACAACAAGTTTTATTTCATCCAAAGGTTTTTTAATGAGTTTCAGGGCATTAATCAAGCCCGCCAGAACAACAATAGCGGTTCCATGCTGGTCGTCATGAAAGACGGGAATATCCAACTCCTCTTTCAACCTTTTCTCAATTTCAAAGCACCTGGGAGCAGAAATGTCTTCCAGGTTAATACCGCCAAAGGTTGGAGCAAGACATTTAACAACCCTAATAATTTCTTCCGGGTCTTTGCTATCAACACAAATAGGGAATGCATCTACTCCGGCAAAACTTTTGAACAACACTGCCTTGCCCTCCATAACTGGCAAAGCCGCTTGAGGCCCGATATCGCCTAAACCAAGTACAGCCGTTCCGTCAGTTACAACGGCTACCAAATTTCCCTTGGCAGTATATGTATACACATTATCGGGATTTTGGGCAATTTCCTTGCAAGGTTCGGCTACACCTGGTGTGTAAGCCAAACTAAGCATTCTGGCATTATCCACAGCAACCTTAGATATAACCTCCACTTTACCGGCATGGTTTTTATGCAAGGCTAAAGCTTCTTCTCTTATTGATGACAAGTTGAACTGCACCTCCACTTAAATATCTGCATTCAGTATCCTGTGATATTTTTTTATACCGTCTATATACAAGTCGCCTCCATAGCAATCGTTGACAACAATTACCGGAAAGTCTTCCACTTCAAATTCATAGATAGCTTCCGGTCCTAGCTCGGGATATAATAAAACCCGCGCATTTTTTATTTGCTGGGCAGCCAGGGCTGCTGCTCCACCGATAGAGGCAAAGTAAACGGCCTTGTACTTTCTGATGGCATCTTTAACTTCTTTGCTTCGGCTGCCTTTACCAATCATTCCCTTAAGGCCCTTCTCCAGCAGTATAGGTGTATACGGGTCCATACGCCCGCTGGTGGTGGGCCCGGCAGACCCAATAACCTCGCCCGGTCTGGCCGGTGTGGGTCCAACGTAATAAATTATCTGAGACGCCAGGTTAATGGGCAGCTCAGAGCCGGATTGGATGGTTTCAATAAGTCGTTTATGGGCTGCGTCACGACCGGTAATAATTGTACCGGATATGTATACCCTGTCGCCGGCTCTAAGTTTTTCCACTTTTTCCGTAGTCAAAGGAGTTGACAAATAGATAGTTCCCATTTTCACTTACCCTCACATATATAAAGTTAAATTTCCGCTGACATATGGCGGCTGACATGGCAGTTGATATTAACCGCTACGGGCAGACTGGCTATATGGCAAGGAAACACTTCTATGTTAACGCCCAGCGCAGTGACACTACCACCAAAACCTTGTGGCCCTATGCCGAGTTTGTTAATTTTCTCTAACAGCCTTTCTTCCATTGCAGCAATATGCTGATGGGGACTTCTTGACCCCAGCGGCCTGAGCAGCGCTTCCTTTGCCAGCAAGGCGGCCTTTTCCATAGTTCCGCCTATACCAACGCCTATAACTATTGGCGGACAAGGATTGGGACCTGCTTCTTCAACCGTTTTTAAAATGAAGTCCTCGACTCCTTCCATGCCATCGGCAGGTTTCAGCATTTTTACTGCACTCATATTTTCGCTTCCGCCACCTTTTGGCGCAACAGTTATTTTCAACTTATCTCCAGGTACCAATTTTATATGAATAACGGCAGGAGTGTTAGAGCCCGTGTTTGCACGTAAAAAAGGGTCTGCTACTATGGATTTTCTAAGATAGCCTTCCTTATAACCTTTAGCCACGCCGTCATTTAGGGCCTGGTAAAGGTCTCCATTGATGTGCACATCTTGTCCCAATTCTACAAAAACCACTGCCATGCCCGTATCCTGACAAATAGGGACTTTTTGGGCCCGGGCGATTTCCTGATTTTGAATAAGTTGGGCCAGAATATCCCGGCCTATTTCGGAAATCTCTTTTTCTTTAAAAGTTTGAATGGCCTGCAGTACATCCTCGGGCAGGTAATAGTTAGCCTCAATACAAAGCTTGGCAACTACATTGGTTATCGTATCAGTCTCTATGTACCTTATCGCAAACACCCCCTGCAAACATTAAGAAAAAAAGGGGGTCGAAAACCCCTTTAACTTATCTGGTACTTTTTAAGTTTATTATACAACGTTGCCAGTGAGATATTCAAGGCTTTTGCAGCTTTTTTCTTTCCTTCTACAGAGTAACCAAATTTGGTTAAGGCCTGCCGCAGGAGCAACTGCTCCATTTTATCAATGGGCATTACATCAGAAACATTTAGTTCTGCCAAACCATTAAGCTGGCTGAACTTATCATAAAGACTTTCGATTATCGAAGTAGATTTTTGCAGTTCTTCCATCAATTTAATCACGTTAGTCAGGGGCCTGAAAACAGCAACTGCACCGTGTAGCTCATCCCTGACCATTATTGGTGAAGCGTGAAACATAAGTTCTTTTCCGTAGTTTATTATATACTCTTTTTCCGCATGCACAGGTTGTTGAGTTTTTAAAGCTATGGCCAACGGACTTTCTGGGCAAACTTCGAAAATGTTGGCGCCAATTCTCTTTTCCCTTGGAATCCCCGTTATTTTTTCAAAAGTTGGATTAACATATGTAATAATGCCGTCATTATTAGCAATTTCTACAGCATCCTGAATAGAATTGAGCACTGACAGTAATTCTGCTTCGGCTTTTTCTTTTTTATTGCCCAGTGTCATAAGAAGATCCAAGCCATTAGCTTCAATCATCTGGGTATCTTCGCTTTTTAATTCGTAAATTTCCCGCCTAATAACAGGGTCTTTTGTAGTTTCCACGATGACATCAATATTGGGAAGTGTAACAACATCCTTTAAGTTTTGCGATACTATAACACCGACCTTTTGTACCTCGTCTAAACCAAGGCCCTGTTTTGTCACGTCAGCAATTCCTACTATTTCCACGTTAGGCTTCATTCGAAAACAATGGTACAGAGAACTGCCTTCTCTTCCTGCGCCAATGATTACAATACGAATCTTCCTCAAATTTACCTCAGCCCCTCGGATATTTTATGGTGTATTTATTTTAATATTGTCTTAATATTGTATATTATTTGACAAATGGCGGAAATATCCTTCGAGGTTAAGGTAAAAAATGCTATAAATTTAAAGGGATTTTTAATTTTTCCCCGGGATAAATATCAGAAGTAGTTTTATGATTTAATTTACGGATTTCATAAATGACTTTTTCAATATTTACATTACTGCCATAGGCTGATTTTACCAAATCCCACAAAGTATCACCGGACTTAATGGTAACTTCTTTATACTCCGGTAGCAAATTGGCGGCTATAACAGTATTGGTTATAATTAATACCATCAAAACGCTGAGTATTAAAGTCAGAATTCTATGCAGAAATACTTTTTTATTGATTTTCCATCTTTTTACCTTTTTTACCATCATTCTTACCCCTTTCCTCGAACAAGTGTTTGTTCTGAGAAAAAGTTTACCACGAACTGGTGTTCTGTGTCAATGCATTTTCAGAAAAAATTGGCGATATTACCGAACTAATGTTTGCATATCTGGATAATTATGCTATAATAAACTAGGAGGTGAATATATGTACCCTGATCTTAATGCAAGGCAAATTGCAATTTTGGAGTTTATAAAACGTGAAATCAGAAAAAAGGGTTATCCCCCTTCGGTACGAGAAATTGGTAAGGCTGTAGGGTTAAGTTCCAGTTCTACGGTACATGGACATTTAGCTCAGCTCGAGGAAAAAGGATATATTCGCCGTGACCCGACTAAGCCCAGGACTATAGAAATACTTGATCCTGATTCGCCGGTCATCAAAAAGGAAATGGTAAATGTGCCCATTGTCGGAAAAGTTACGGCCGGGGAGCCGATTTTAGCCGTTGAAAATATTGAAGATACCTTTCCGCTGCCTCTGGATTTTGTAAAGAATGACAATGTATTTATGCTGTCAGTACGGGGCGACAGTATGGTTGAAGCAGGTATTTTGGACGGGGATTACATTCTGGTAAGGCAGCAGTCAAACGCCAAAAACGGCGATATAGTCGTAGCTCTTTTAGGTGATGAAGCCACGGTAAAAACTTTTTATAAAGAAAAAGACTATATCAGGTTGCAGCCTGAGAACCCTCGCCTTGAACCCATTATTACTAATGAAGCACAAATAATCGGCAAAGTTATTGGTGTTTTCAGGCGCATTCACTGATAGCCAATTTTGTCTGGGAATGGGACTATTCCGGTCTTATTCCCTTTTCCTTTATTAATGCGATTTGACAATAATTAAGTCTACGCCTTAACCTAAAAACAAAGCTGTTCGGACATAAAAAAAGACTGCCGACACTACTTTATCGACAGTCTAATGCCGTAGTTGGTTAACTAAGAACTTTAGTTATATAAAGAACTGCCATAGCTATGGCAAATGAGAACTTGACGGCAGAGCCGACGGCCATACCAAGTAAGGTGCCAATACCAACTTTGGATGCCTCAGCAATGTTCTTGCCGGCTATTATCTCTCCGATAACTGCTCCTACCAAGGGACCCAGTATAATACCGGGCACGTTAAAAAGCATAAAACCAATAACCCCGCCAATGAGAGAACCCCATATACCTGATTTGGTAGCGCCGTATTTTTTGGCACCCAGACTTCCGGATACATAATCTATTACCATAACCAGCGCCATTAATAGGAACAAGGCAACCAGCGTCAGAGGGGTAATTTTGTTAAACTCTTCGTACCAACCGTATAAAATGGCAGTAACAAATATTAAGGGTGCGCCGGGTAAAACCGGAAGGATGGTTCCCAGGGCGCCGATAATAACAATGATAACGGAAATCCAAAGTATTACCTGTTCCAAACGATAACCCCCAACAAAACTTCAGCAAACAACTTTTGTCAAATCACGCGGAATTTACCGGGATCTTCGGTCTTTAACATAGATGCTGCCCGGTTTGGATTTGGCATATTTTTTCATTTCAGCCGCAATTTCCGCCACACGCCAGTGGTTCTCAATCTGCCTGTTTTCATTGCTCACAACAGCAATTGAGATAGACATGAAGGGATAAGTAACGTCCTGATTGGTACGATCCTTTGTTATTATATGTCCCCTTCTCCGGTCTTCCGAAGAATAAAAAAGTTGGATGGTTGAATCAAATTGCTCAATAATGTTTGTACAAATATCATCTACCTTATCAGGCGTAGTAATACAGATAAAGTCATCACCACCGATGTGACCGATAAAGTCGTCGGGGTTGCCAAATTCCTTTACGTTTTTATCCAAAATGTGGGCAACAAATTTTATGACTTCGTCACCTTTCAAAAATCCGTAAACATCATTATAAGCCTTGAAATTATCCAGGTCTAGATATAAAACGGCAAATTTCCGGTTGCTTACCTCAACCCTTTGTTTAATTTCTTCTTCTATTACAATATTTCCGGGAAGCCCGGTAAGTGGGTTAAAAGCTTTTTCCTGTTTTGCGCGGCGCAGGTGGGTCTTAACCCGAGCCACCAGCTCCAGGGGGTCAAAAGGTTTTGTTATATAATCATCGGCCCCTGCTTCAAGTCCGGCCACCTTGTCTTCAGTCATTGCCTTGGATGTAATCATGATAATGGGAACGTGGCTCGTTCTAGTATCATTTCTCAGGAGCCTGCATATTTCAAAGCCGTTCATTTTGGGCAGTACCACATCTAGCAAGATAAGGTCAGGAGTCATCTGGTAAATCAATTCCATGGCAGAACTAAAATCTTCTGCGCCATAAACAATAAAACCTACTTTTTCCAAACAGTCTTTAATAATACGCACCATGAATTTATCGTCATCTATAACGAGAATTCTTTGTTGTGCCGTCTCTTGCACTGCCCACCCCCCTTTAACAGTGGCTAAATTGTCCTTAACATATAGGTTATTCGACCAAATTCTTCTAATTCCTGCACCTTAATAATATATTTACTTTAAGAAGTTATTTTCCTGGCTGCCTTAATGGCTGCAATCTTCACGTAATCTTTTGACAGGCCGCCCTGTAAATATATTGCATAAGGTTCCCTGATTGGCCCGTCTGCACTTAATTCAATAGTAGCTCCCTGTACAAAAGTGCCGCCGGCCATTATTACCTGACAGTCATATCCGGGCATATCCCATGGTTGGGGTAATACGTGACTGTCAATCGGAGATGCCTGCTGCAAAGCTTCGCAAAAAGATACCATTGTTTCTGCGGAGCCAAGCCGAATGCTTTGGATTAAATCAGAGCGGTAATCATTCCATTTGGGCAGTACGTCATAACCTAGTTCCTCAAACAATGCAGCCGTAAACACAGCGCCCTTCAGGGCTTCACAGACAACATGCGGAGCAAGGAAAACTCCTTGCAAAAACCAGCGATTCCAGTCGGATGTTGCGCCGACGGCAGCACCAATGCCGGGAGCAGTCAATCGTTCGGCGGCGTTTTTGATCAAACTTTCTCGTCCGGCCAGATAACCGCCCGTGGGAGCAAGACCGCCGCCCAAATTTTTAATCAAAGAACCCGCCACAAGGTCAGCTCCAACTTCCGTGGGTTCCTGAACCTCTACCAGTTCACCGTAACAGTTATCCACAAAGATGACTATTGAGGGATTAATTTCTTTCACAAATTTACAGGCAGAGCCAATGTCTTGGATTCTCAGCGCGTTTCGCCATGCGTACCCCCGGGACCGCTGGATAAAAACTATTTTAGTTTTAGGGCTTATGGCCTTTTTAACAGCATCCAGGTCAATCTGTCCGTCTTCTGTCAAATCAACCTGGCGATAGGTTACTCCCCAGTTCTTCAGGCTGTTAGGCGACTCCCCTCTTATACCGATAACTTCCTGTAGCGTATCATAAGGAGCGCCGGTGACAGATAACAATTCATCTCCCGGCCGCAGGTTCCCAAAAAGCCCTACAGCTATGGCATGAGTTCCCGTAGTAATCTGCCCTCTGACTAAAGCCGCCTCGGTACGGAAAATAATACTGAAAATCTTTTCGATTACCGTACGCCCGGCGTCTGAATAACCGTAACCGGTGCTTCCTTTTAAGTGGTAATCTGTAACCTGGCTTTCATTAAAAGCTTGCAGTACCTTCTCATGGTTTTTGAAAGCAATTTTATCCAATAAATTATAAACAGGTTGGATTTTTTCTTCAGTTTTTAAGACTATTTTCTCAAGGTTCACACTTAGATCTCTCCTCGATTTTCAAACTTTTTTTCAAACGGGACAGATGCAGTTCATCCGCTTCAATATCCAGGCAATTGGCATCATTCCTGTAATCTTCGTATAGGACCCTGGCGAAACGGTAAACCGTGCTTAATTTGTTCGTTTCACCTTATCGTATAGATCCCTCCTAATTCTATCCTCTAGTTAAGTATGTGTCAACTTTCGTTCTCCGGCAATTCGGTGCCCTCATTTATGGCACCAGCCATCCTCTGGGCACTGGCGGCGGAGTTCCAAGGGAGCAAATAAAATACCTTCGTTTAATCTTCTTAAGGCTTATGAATAAAGGGAAGATATGGGAATAACCTTAACATCCTGCCAATTACAAGACATTCCTTAGCCAATTTTCCCGTGCCCCCTTGATATCTTCCGGAAGTATAGTCATTAGTTCCTCACGGGTAACTTTAGTTTTGGAAACCAGGCGGACTGCCTGCAACCTAATGGCTTTTTCGATAATATTGCGGACCATTCTGGCATTTCCTTCGTGGTGATGCAAAGCAGTTTTACATGCTAGAACATTTTTCAGAGTTTCCCTTGCCTGTGGAGATAACCGGTATTGACGTTGGTTGAGCATTAATTCGCCTATCTGCAGCAGCTCTTCCATGCTGTAGTCGGGAAAATCGATATGTATGGGAAACCGTGACCTTAAACCGGGATTGGTCCCGATAAACTGTTCCATTTCTTCCCGATAACCTGCCAAGATAAGCAGTAGGTTATCTTTATGGTCTTCCATGGCTTTGACTATTACGTCAATAGCCTCCTTGCCAAAATCCTTTTCCCCGCCGCGGGCAAGAGAATAGGCTTCATCTATAAATAATACGCCACCCATGGCTTTTTTTATCTGATCTCTAGTCTTTTGCGCTGTATGCCCAATGTATTCGCCAACCAAGTCTGCCCGTTCTATTTCAAGTAGGTGGCCTTTGGACAAAACCCCTATTTCTTTGAAGAGGCGGCCAAAGACCCTGGCTACGGTGGTTTTTCCTGTACCGGGGTTTCCTTTAAAAATCATGTGCAGCGCCTGAGGCTCTGTCAACAGCCTTTCTTCCTCCCTGAGTTTTTGTATTTTGACAAAAGCCCGGATTTCGTTAACGATTTTTTTTACAGGCGCCAGACCTACCATCTGGTTCAATTCATCCAGAATTTCCTGTTCTCTGTCTATTTGTACCGATTCTTCTTTGGCATAATCCTTAAATTTTTTCCGGTTTTTTTCATTAAAGTAATTTATGGCTTTACTTGGCGGAAGATGGCCCTTTTCGACCAAATTCAACAATTTCTCAGGAGTAATTAAACCTTTATGGCGATCGCGAATAATTTTGATTTCCATGGTTTGTCAACTCCTTATTAGAAATAATTTCTACCTAATATGTTTATGAGGAAAAATGTAATTCATGTATAATTCATTAAAAAGATGTGGATTTATTGGTAAAATATGCAGGATTTCTGCGATATATGTAGAAATAAATTAGCATTAACATAAGAAACAAGAACAACCCATTGTTCTAAAAGCATTCGAGTCAGTCTTTTTGGTCAACTAATAAACAGCAGGGTTTTTAATACAACAGAATTCACTCCTTGAACATCTTGAGGGCAGGTTATAGTTGTTGCAGACATTATTTTGTTTTTTAATAGTGTGTGATTTGTGGGGATCATTTTTAGCGGGTAAGCAGGTCTTAAGCCGCATTAACCAAAACCAATAAATTTCATGATTAATCACCACCCGACCGAAAGGAGGTATTCTTGAGTTTTCCTTCAAGAGCAATTATAACAAAGCCCAAAATCAAGATTTAAAAGGAGGTATTTTTGTTGACTAAAACAGATTTAGTTGCCCAAGTGGCAGAAAAGGTTAGCAACTTAAAGAAAAAAGATTGTGAAAAGGCTGTAAATGCTGTATTTCAAAGCATTCAGGAAGCATTGGCTCGCGGTGAGAAAGCTCAGTTCATTGGTTTTGGTACTTTTGAAGTCAAGCAGAGAAAAGCCCGGAAAGGCCGCAACCCGCAAACTGGAAAAGAAATCAAGATTCCGGCTTCCAAGGTTCCTGTGTTCAAAGCTGGTAAGGCTTTAAAGGATTCTGTTGCTAAAAAGAAATAATGTTGTTTAATATTTCACAAAGTGATTAGATATATAAAAAACCAGCTCAGTAAAAGAGCTGGTTTTTTGTATGCGCCGGGCCACACGGATTATGTCCAAACTAAAGACATAGCGGTAAGGTTCTCTTGACCAATTACTAGTTAAATGGTAAAATTATTACAGACGGACAATTCAGGGTGAATTAAACATAGGAAGTAGGTGCGGTTCGAGCAACAGCACGCTTGGGTGGGTTGTTGTAAGTGCCTAAAGAAACGGAAGGGTTTCCACCGAAACCTAGCGTTGAAAAACCCGGTCGAGGGAGCTGGGGCTTTCTCTTAGTTCTACGAGGGCTGGAGATAGGTCATTGCATAGTGGTCTAGGGTGAGTTACGCGAGTTAACGAAGCCAGGGCACTCTAACTCTCTCTTCTGCTGAAAACACATCAGAAGAGAGTTAGAGTGCCCTGGTTTTTCTTATCCGGCAACCATACTATAAGCATGGTAAAGATCAAGTGAGTCTTTTACCCAGGGATTAAAAAATTCAAAAAAAGGAGAGTGATGTATATTGCAGAAGCAATGTAATGGTTTAAACTGGAAGAAGGATAATGAAAAAAAATGGAATGATTGGACGTGGCAATTGCGAAATAGAATTACATCCGTTGAAGAATTGAAAAAAATTCTGAAACTTACCCCAAAAGAGGAAGATGGAATACGAAATTGCCTCACTCACCTTAGAATGGCCATTACCCCTTATTACGCCTCACTTATGGACCCAAACGATTCTAACTGTCCTATCAGAAAACAGGCGGTACCAACCTCCGATGAATTGATTTCCGTATGCAGCGATATGGATGACCCATTGCATGAAGAAATCGATTCACCTGTTCCCGGGATTACTCATAGGTATCCGGACAGAGTATTAATGCTGGTCACAGACCAATGTGCCATGTACTGCCGCCACTGTACCCGGCGACGGATGGCAGGAACCAATGACAGGCAGTTGCCAATGAAGCAAATAGAAAGGGCTCTGAAGTACATTAAAAGCTCACCTTCTATTAGAGATGTTTTGATTTCCGGAGGAGATAGTTTTCTGCTCCCTGACGAAAAAATTGAATACCTGCTGAAAAATTTAAGAGCTATTAAACATGTAGAAATAATTCGCTTTGGCACCCGAACTCCTGTCGTTTTACCACAAAGAATTACGCCTCAGCTCTGCAATATCTTGAAAAAATACCACCCTATATGGGTAAATACCCACTTCAACCACCCGAAGGAGATTACTCCAGAATCTATTCACGCCTGTAATATGTTGGCCGATGCCGGGATACCTCTGGGAAACCAAACAGTATTGTTAAAAGGAATAAATGACTGCCCCGGGATCATGAGAAGATTATTTCAAAAACTATTGACTATCAGGGTGCGACCCTATTATTTATATCAATGTGACCTGGCCAGGGGAATAGAGCATTTCCGAACACCTGTCAGCAGAGGTATTGAGATTATTGAAATGCTCCGTGGACATACTTCCGGCCTGGCAGTACCTACCTTTGTGGTCGATGCCCCGGGGGGTGGTGGAAAAATCCCCGTAAACCCTCAGTACCTGATCTCTCATTCTGTAGATAAAACCATTTTACGAAATTATGAAGGAGTAATATGTTGTTACTCAGAGCCGGAGGATAAAACCAGCCAGTGTAAAAACTGCGAAACCTGTGGCATACCTAAAAAAGCCTTCGGCCTCGCAAAATTATTTAACGGGGAAATAAGTCTGGTTCCCAAGGGCAACAACCGGGAAAAAAGAAGGGGTACTTATGATGATGCAATATAAATTCACAGGGCACAAAGATTGTTGGGAAGCCGTCACCCCCACTACCGGCTTGAACATAAACTTTGACAAATTCAACCGACGCCTGATTGTAAAAGATCAGGGCACGGGCACCACCGCTCAGGTAATTGATTATATAGAAAAGATAGCCAGGAAAACTGCCTGGATGAACAAGATAATCGTTTTTTGCAGGGAATTCCGTTGGAAAGAATTTGTGTCTGCAGGGTACATGGTAGAAGGCTTTATGAACTACTATTATAAGGGAAGACCGGCTGTCCTGGTATCTAAGTTTTTAGATCCGGAAAGGTTTCTGTCCAAGGATTTTCTTCAGGAGGATGGGGTTTTGGAGAAAATCTTTGGGAAATCTGTTAGTTTATCTGGCCGCGGTTTGCCTGCCGGTTTTCAGATAAGGGCAGCCAGCCCTCGTGCTGCCTATGAACTGGCTGAGTTTTTTCAAAAAGTGTTTGACCTGTATCCCACTCCTATCAAAGACCCGAACTATTTAAAATACTGTATGAATAATAATTATGTTTTTCACGTAATTTTACATAAAAATCAAATAGTTAGCGCTGCTTCTGCAGAAATGGACCTGGATAATAAAGCGGCCGAAATTACCGATTGTGCAACACTGGATAATTACAGGGGGCAGGGGCTGATGTTCCAATTAGTTCAGGCCCTTGAAAAAGACATGGAAAATCGGCCTATAACAACTGTTTTCAGTCTGGCTCGGGCCAAATCTGCAGGTATCAACAGCGTGTTCCATAAAAGCGGGTATAAATATAGGGGCCGGTTGGTAAACAATTGTAGGATATGCACAGGCTTTGAAGACATGAACATATGGGAAAAACATCTGATTAAATAGATAAGAGCCCTCAAAAAAAGAGGGCTCTTAATTTTGTCCATCATGTTAATCGTATCTGTCCCGGATGACATTGGGACAATATACTATGTCAATTTTATCTCTGAATATAAGCTACTGCTGTTTGGGTTCGGCTGCAGTTGCATTGGCAGTTGCGCTGGTATAGGACGAGCTTATTGGTTTCAGAGGAGATATGGTTGAAACTGCATGTTTATACACCATTTGCTGTTTTCCGTCTAATTCCAGGATAACAGTGAAATTGTCAAATCCTTTAACCATTCCCTTTAGCTGAAAACCATTGACTAAATATATGGTTACAGGAATATTCTCCTTTCTAACCTGATTTAAAAATGCATCTTGCAGATTAATTTGCGGCTTAGTCATCTTTGTCCCTCCATTTTTAGTTTTTTACAATATTCTACGTCTTAATAAATTGTCCTTCAAATTGCATGGCAATTTCTCTCGCAATTTCTGATTTGAAGGTATATGCTTCGACATCAAACCATTTAATCCTTGCATCCCTGCGAAACCAGGTCAGTTGTCTTTTGGCAAACCGTCGGGTGTTGCGTTTTAAAAGTTGCACAGCATCTTCTAAAGTATATTCACCCCGCAGATAGCCTATGATTTCCTTATAACCAATGCCCTGCATGGAAACCATGCCTTCATGATAACCTTTTTTCAGGAGACATCGAACTTCTTCTATCAGCCCCTTTTCAATCATTTTATCTACTCTTTCCTCAATACGACGGTAAAGATTATGTCTTTGCATCGTCAGCCCATAATAGCCCAACCGATATTTCGGAGGCAGACTCTCATCCTCTAATCTGTGAAACGAAGAAATTTGCCGGCCGGAACTTAAATAAACTTCCAAAGCCCTGATAATTCTGCGCATATCGTTGGGATGAATTTTTTCGGCGGCCTTTGGGTCAACCTGCTGAAGCTTTCGATGCAGACTTGCACTGCCATACATTTCAGCTTCTTCTTTCAGCTTTTCCCGCAGACTTGGATCAACGGCCACAGGTGTGAAATCATAACGATCAATTACAGATCTTATGTATAAACCTGTACCGCCCACCAAAATAGGTACCTTTCCTTTATCATAAATCTGTTTAATGTAGTTTTCCACCATTTTTTGAAAAAGCGCCACACTGAATTCTTCATCAGGGTCAAGTATATCTATCATGTAATGTGGAATCCCCTGCATTTCCTCTTTTGTTGGCTTGGCAGTACCTATATCCATACCGCGGTAAACCTGCATAGAATCCCCTGAAATAACTTCTCCATTAATCAGCTTGGCCAGTTCAATACCTACCTCGGTTTTTCCAACGGCGGTAGGACCTACTATAACTATCAGGAAAGGTGGTTTCACAACGCAGCTTTCTCTCCTTTCCCTGTAATTATAAACCCAAAAGCAATCGGGCTGTGTTTTCCGCCCACTATGTTTTTAAATCCTAAGCGAGCAAATTCACCACTGGAACTACCTTCTTTCATAACCACCCTTTTGGTAGCCACACGGACTGCTTCATTCACTGCTTCCATGGACAACGGATCTCCGTTTACCCATCTGCGCAGCGGTTTCATTGAACTGGATTTCTGCATGGGTTTCCTGAACATAGGGTCAAAATATACTATATCAAAGCTATTATCCGGCAGGGTTTTCAAGTAGTTCAGATAATCAGCATTGATTACTTCTATTCTGCGCATGGCTTCATTGATCCTCTCGTTTTTGTCCCGGTAGTGCTGCAAACCATGCCGGACAATCAGTGCAATGACGGGTACCGATTCGAGGCCTACCACCCTACCCGAAGCTCCCACGGCGAAGCTTGCTACTATAGCATCGGAACCCAGGCCCAGAGTGCAGTCCAAGACTGAGTCTCCTGGACAAGCATCCATAGCGGTAAGCATGGGGTCATTTTGCCCTTTTTGCAGCGCTTTGATACGCACCTTACTCATACTGGGGTGAAAAAACAATTCAAAACCCTTATAAATTAAAGATAGTTCCAAGTTCTTACTGACCACCAGAAAACCGGCCTCTTCCCCCTCCGGACACAGCGCATTCAAGGGGCGCTTATTCCTTGGAATAAAAGGGACCTTTAAAACTTTGCTGCAGGATTCGGCCATAGCCACAGACTCAGGATTGATCTTATGGGTATTGGTAACATATAGATTTGGTGACATGTTATAATACCCTCTTAAACATTTTCTCTAATTCATAGCCCGAGATATGTATTACCGTCGGCCTGCCGTGCGGGCAGGTATATGGCAATTCCGTGTTGCTCAAATCAGCAAGCAACTTTTCCATCTGTCCCTGTAATAGCCTGTCTCCCGCTTTGATAGCGGCTTTACAGGACATCATGATAATAAGGTCTTCCCGCAGCGCTTTATTTGTTAGTTTGTGCTGATTATTGAAAAAATAATCCAATAAATCCAAAAAAATCTTTTTTTCCTCTCCCGGCGGGAATCCTCCTGGGACTCCCCGTAACAAGAAACTGTCCCCTCCAAAATGTTCTATAACAAATCCTATGGCCTGGAACTCCAGAATATTGGTAATCAATACCTGAGCTTCCAGGTGGGTCAATTCAATATGCTGGGGAATGGCTAAAAGCTGAGAATAGTTAGTTGTTGGCACCTGCATATTTTTTTCATACAAAATTCGCTCGTGAGCCGCATGTTGGTCAATCAGGTATAGCCCTGCTTCCCTACCCTGGGCTACGATATAAGTGCAGTCAATCTGGCCTATGGGGCGCAAACCCGCTATGACTTTGTCTTTTGGGAAATAGTTATAGGGTGTATCCAGGGAAATCCGCCGGGGTAAATCCTGTAGCATATTCAGTGGTATGTCTTGCGGTTCCTTCTGTGGTTCGTCCGCAAGGCTTCTGTCCGGCAATTCAGCCAAAACCGGAGTACCTTCTTTAACCAGAGAACATTCGGCCTGTTTTCCGTGATAATGGCCTTCATCTACATCCAGAAACTGCTGAACATATTGAGCTTGGTTCCTATTTTGTATACCTGACGGTTTCTCCACGGGAATCTTCGTTTCCGGGATAAGAGTGTTGCTGGACAGGGCATCTTTTACAGTGCTACTTAGCAAATCGCTGATTTTATCTAAAACAAATAGCCTTACTTCCATTTTCGCGGGATGAACATTCGGGTCAATCAGGTTGTAAGGCAGATGGATATTCAAAAATGCCACCGGATACCGGCCCGTCATTATTAATGAATGATACCCCTGTTCAAGAGCCTGGCTTAAGGGGCGGCTTTTTACTATTCTCCTGTTTACTATAAAAGTTTGATGGTTCCTTGTGGACCTGGTCACGGAAGGCCTGGCTATATAGCCATTGATACCGATGCCATCCCTTTCTGCATTGATAGGCAGCAGCGCCCTGGCAGTCTCTGTCCCGTAAAGGGAAGCAATGATGTCCAGCATATCACCGTTTCCCGAAGTTTTAAATAAAAACCGGTTATCATGCTGCAGACTAAAGCTGACTTCCGGGTAAGCCACAGCCAGTTTACCGACCACGTCACTGATATGCCCTGCTTCCAGGGATACAGATTTTATATTTTTTAAGCGCGCCGGAACATTGGCAAAAAGGTTGGATACTGTGATTGTGGTTCCGGCCGGGCAACCGATATCTTCATCTTTAACGATTTTGCCTCCCTCAACGATGAGGCGGGCGCCGCAAACTTCATTATGTGGCCTAGTTCGCACTTCCACTGTAGATACGGCGGCAATACTCGGTAAAGCTTCGCCCCGAAAACCAAGGGTAGCGATGGCATCAAGGTCCGCATCATTTCTTATTTTGCTGGTAGCATGCCTGTGAAAAGCTAGGCGAGCGTCTTCTCTGTCCATTCCCTCCCCGTTGTCAATAACTGTAATCTTATCAAGTCCACCCCGGAAAATCTGAATCTCAATTTTACTGCTCCCGGCATCAAGGGCATTTTCCACCAGTTCTTTGATTACCGATGCCGGTCGCTCCACAACTTCCCCGGCGGCTATTTTATTGGCTGTAAAATCATCAAGTATCTTGATTTTACCCACTTCATTCACCTGTCTGTCGTTATGAGTTAAAACTCTTCCAGTTTTTTAGTTCCCACATTGGTAAAGATACGGTAAACGTCTTCCGCTTTGTTCTGCAGGTAAACATAGTCGTAGGCTTCTGACCTAACAGCGTTCATATAATCATTATGGGCGTCATTGTAACACCTCTGGCAAGCGTTAAAAGGAATAGCGACACAAAAAACCTTACTCCGCCGGTCATTATGATGAAAAGCCTGGGACATGATTGTAATGTATCCGGCACAATCATAGCAAAGCCGCACTTTTTCTACCTGGTTTTCGTGAATATAATCAGTATCATAGAAAATGGTTTTCTGCCGCTGATAAAAATCTGATTTATGGGCCAGTACGCCAAGTTCAATTTTGTTTCTTTGTTTCCATACTGCCAACAGCTCTTCAACAGTTTCCTTAATCCTCTCCGTTTTTTCCGGAGATTGTACAAGTTGGTTTTTATTATAATCAGGCTCAATAACATGCGAGTAATCAAGGCCCGCCATAGCCAGGATAATTCCCGTATTGACATAAGGAAGGGCCGTTTCAATAGCGTAACCGCCTTCCAAAACAGCAATGTCCGGGGCCAGTTTCTGGTTCAACTGGGCATAACCCTGGGCTGATACCTTCATGTTGGCAAGGGGGTCCGTATAATGGTTATCCTGTCCGGCCGAGTTAATAATAATTTCCGGTTGGAATTCGTTTAACACAGGCAGAATTAAATTATCCAGCACATAATGAATACCTTCATCGGTAGTACCCGGCGGGAGCGGAACATTCAGGGTAGTACCGTAAGCTGCCGGGCCGCCTGCTTCGTTGGTAAAACCACTACCCGGATAGAGGGTCCGGCCATCCTGGTGAAATGAGATAAATAAAACATCCGGGTCATGGTAAAAGATATCCTGGGTGCCGTCGCCGTGGTGCACGTCGGTATCAATGATGGCCACCTTTTTTATGCCGTATTTATGCCTTAAATAATCAACCATAATGGCTTCGTTATTGATATTGCAGAAGCCGCGGTTACCATGTACCACCCGCATGGCATGGTGGCCGGGCGGTCGAACCATGGCAAATCCGTTATGGATTTCCCCCTTCATAAGTGCATCGGCAATTACCAGAGCGCCACCTGCCGCAATTAAATGCGCTTCCGTGGTCTGGCCGGCCACGTTGGGCACGCAAAAATGGGTCCTGGCCACATCCTTTTTTGTGGCGAGGCGCGGTTTATATTCGGTTATCTGCGGTAAATCCATAAGCCCTTCCTCAAAAATTTGGTCTCTTGTATAAAGCAGCCGTTCCTCCCTTTCGGGGTGAGTCGGCGATATGGCCCAGTCAAAGGCCGGGAAAAAAACCAGTCCTGTTTTCTTCATGCGTCCTGGCCCCCTTGTTTATAAAGACGGGTAAGGATTTTTCTGGGGGTTTGCACCGTGACGTGATAAATCCTGCCAGTGGTGGTAAAACCCCTGATCACATTAAATACTTCCGAATGAGTAACCTCTACACTGCCGGTATCAACCGGGACATGTAAGTCGTCAGCCATTTTTAGCAGTTGTTCTTTAGCCAGTCGAACGGCATCTTCTTCCCGAAAAGAAGAAAACTTGCTGACAGACCCTTGATTGCCGTTTTCTTCGACGGTATATAACCCCTCTCCTGTATCAATCCGTAAAGTTGCTTTCAAAGTGGGCTGGGCAACGGCAGCGCCTATGGCATTGGCTACTTCGGCGTGTTCCGGTATAACAGGGGTGCAGTTTATTAACCGGGCTACGGCCTGAGTTATGCCGGGAGCGGCGCCACCTACCCCGATTATGTTTTGGGGACGTATCTGGGTCGGGTGCAATAATTCCCAAACCCTGTAAGCAGGCTCCTGTTCCCAAGATAAAAACATATCTTCAATAGCCCCGGTAATGCTTTGGCTGAATTTATCCAATATTTTTTGCGCCACCGTTTTTACATCACATCCCAGCGGCTCGGCCAGTTTAACCAGTCCTTCTTTTGCCGCTTCCACATTACCGTGACTGTAATATCCCAATACCAACAGGGCATCGGTAGGTGTTGGATACGGTCCGCCGAAACAATAGGCCGGGCCTTTTCTTTCGTAAAGCAGGTCTATGTCATTTCCTTTCACTGCAACGGCTGTGTCTCCCCCAACAGGTACGGAACGAACCGCGTAGGATGTTATGCTGGTATAATAACCTTTTACTGTGGCTCCTTTTGAGGCCAGAACCGGTTTACCGGATAGAATTAGAGCCAAATCGGTGGTAGTACCGCCTATATCCATGACTACTGTATCTTCCCCTTCCGGAGACAAAGCCATGGCACCGAGAGTGCTGGCTGCCGGTCCCGAAAAAACAGTCTCAACTGGCGCTTTTTTGGAATCTTCCAGGGACAATGTACCGCCGTCAGCTTTTAAGATAAATATAGGCGCCGTAATTTGCCTGTCTCTAAATGCTTTGTTAACTGTATCCACAAACTTTACATGTTCATCACGGGTGGCAACCGTGAGCATGGTGGTAGCTGCCCGACGCAGGAAATTCAACCGGCCGGAAACTTTATGGCCCAGTTCGGTTATTATTCCCGCTCGATTAAATATGTTGCCAACTTCTATTTCGTGGGCATTATTACGGCCGGAAAACTTGCCGACAATGGCTGCTTTTCTATACCCTTTCTTTTTGATTTCTGATATGGTTAAATCCAATTGCCGCTTATCCAGGGGAATAATCTGCCGGCCCCTGTAATCAATGGCACCGTCGATAATAAAGGTATCTTCCTTAAAAGGGTAATCCCTGGGGTTTAACCCGGGTCCTGGTTCCAGTACCAGGGCTACGGGTTCGTATTTGTTCTGGACAATCAGGTTAGTTATGAGGGTAGTACTGATAACCACTCTCTCAATCAAACTGTTATCCACTTGGTCCGTTACCCTGTCGAGAGCTTCCAATAAACTGAGCAATAAGTTGTCATGTACTGTTGGAAACTTTGTTTTGCTGATCACCCGGTCCTTATCGATTAAGACGGCATCGGTAAAAGTGCCGCCCACATCGATACCGATATACATTTAATCACCTGCTTCCTTATTCCCCTGACGAGCTTCTTAATTTCTGCTGAAGTTTATAAAGGTAGTTTAAAGCTTCCAGGGGAGTGAGATTTAAAAGGTCGAGCGAGAGTATTTCCTTGGCCACAGCATCGCCGGCGGCCGGTTCGTCAAACATCCTTAACTGGATGACGTTGTTGCCATCAGAACACTTTTTCCTCGCTGCAGCTACTTCCCTTTTCGTTTTCACTGCATCCTCGTTAACTTCCAAAGTGCGGAGGATTTCCTTGGCTTTTCCCAAGACTTCTCCCGGCAAACCCGCCAACCGGGCAACCTGGATGCCGTAACTGCGGTCTGCCCCGCCCGGAATGATTTTACGCAGAAATATAATATCATCACCTTTTTCTTTGACTGCGATATTATGATTTTGCACCCCCGG
Source organism: Thermincola ferriacetica (assembly GCF_001263415.1). Taxonomy (NCBI): domain Bacteria; kingdom Bacillati; phylum Bacillota; class Clostridia; order Eubacteriales; family Thermincolaceae; genus Thermincola; species Thermincola carboxydiphila. The sequence goes on along the minus strand of NZ_LGTE01000002.1, from coordinate 164,887 downwards.
ATAAATATCGGCCAATTCCGTCAATTCATGGTAATGTGTGGCAAAGAGAGTTTTGGCTCCGATTTTTTCGGGATCCAAAATATATTCTGCCACGGCCCAAGCGATACTTAATCCGTCAAAGGTACTCGTACCCCGCCCTACTTCGTCCAAAATTATCAGACTTTTAGCTGTGGCATTGTTTAAAATATTGGCTACTTCATTCATTTCAACCATGAAGGTGCTCTGCCCCGTGGCCAGGTCGTCAGAAGCGCCGACACGGGTAAAAATCCGGTCTACGATACCTATCCGAGCTTCCGAAGCGGGTACGTAGCTGCCGATTTGGGCCATTAACACAATTAGAGCTACCTGGCGCATGTAAGTAGATTTTCCGGCCATATTGGGCCCGGTAATAATGTCCATCCTGTAACCTGAGCAATCAAGATAGGTATCGTTAGGGACAAAACTGCCCTCAGGCATGAACTTCTCCACCACAGGGTGCCTGCCGTCGGTTATTTTAATAATACCGTCGTCATTGATAATAGGCTTGGTGTAGTTGTTCCTTATGGCAGCTTCGGCGAAAGCAATATATACGTCAAGTTGGGCCACAATAGAAGCTGCCTGCTGAATTCTCGCCGTGGAATTGCTGATTTTTTCCCTGACGGCCTGAAAAAGTTCATATTCCAGTTGCGTAATCTTTTCTTCCGCTCCAAGAATGAGAGATTCGTATTCTTTTAAATCGGGAGTAATAAAGCGTTCAGCGTTGGCCAGCGTTTGTTTGCGTATATAGTCATCCGGGACTGCATCCAGATTTGCCCTGGTTACCTCAATGTAATAACCAAAAACCTTGTTATATCCGACTTTTAGCGATTTAATCCCCGTTCTTTCCTTTTCCCTGCGTTCCAGTTCGGCAATCCATGTCTTACCGTCCCGGCTGGCTTTTCTCAGTCTGTCAATTTCTTCGTTATAACCTTTCTTAATTATACCCCCGTCCCGCAAGGTAATAGGCGGGTTATCGTCTATAGCAGATTCGATTAAGGAGGCTACGTCTTCAAGTATGTCAAGCTGCCGGTACAATTGAATTAAACCTGGTGAATAGGCCCTTTCAAGTATCTCTTTAACTTTAGGAAGAACCTGCAGTGATTTTTTCAGGGCAATCAGGTCCCTGGCATTTGCTGAACCGAAAGCAATCCGACCAGCCAAACGCTCGAGGTCATAAACTTCAGTAAACAGTTTCTGCAAGTCACCCCGCATAAAAACGTTATTGACCAGTTCCTCAACGGTATCCAGCCTGGTTTCGATAGCCGTTATATCAGTCAGGGGCTGTTCCAGCCAGGTTTTTAACAGCCTGCCCCCCATAGCTGTTTGCGTGTAATCAAGAACCCACAGTAAAGTGCCTTTCCTGGACGAATCCCTGATGGTCCTGGTCAGTTCCAGATTTCTCCTGGTAGACGGATCCAGCAGCATATATGAAGTGGTCGTATAAGGTATCAATTTGTTGATATGTTTTAAGGAGTTTTTCTGCGTTTCCGCCAGAAATGCCATGAGGGCCCCGGCGCAACTGATACCTACTGACATTTCCAAACAACCAAACCCTTCCAGGGAACCCGTAGCAAAATGGCGCAAAAGAGTACTGGTGGCATTTTTTATAGAAAAATGAACCGATGAATAAGAATGTAGCGAAAGTTTAACCTGTTTGAGAATCTCTGTAGTTAAATCCATATTTTTAACCAGGTTATCCGGTATCAGGCATTCCACCGGTTGCAGCCTGGATATTTCGTCTATTAACTGATTAAGCGCTTTGGCCCCTCTTAATTCAGTAACGGCAAAATACCCGGTGGATACATCAGCTACGGCCAGACCATAACCGAAATCATCTTTGTTTACGGCAATTAAGAAGTTATTTTGTTTTTCATCCAGCATATTTTCTTCGAGGACAGTCCCGGGCGTAATAACCCTGATTACCTCTCTCTTGACGATCCCCTTGGCAGCCCCGGGGTCTTCTACCTGTTCGCAAATGGCTACATTATAACCCTTATTAATTAACTTGGCAATATATGTAGTGGCAGCATGAAAAGGAACGCCACACATCGGTACCTTTTTATCATTACCCCCATCCCGAGCTGTGAGAGTTATTTCCAGTTCTTTGGAAGCTTTTTCGGCATCCTCAAAGAACATTTCATAGAAATCGCCTAAACGAAAAAATAAGATGGCATCCGGGTATTGACTTTTAATTTCAAGGTACTGCTGTATCATTGGCGTGTAGCTGCTCATATGTTCCTCCTGAAAAACATCAATGTTGGCCCTGGATAAAGTTATTTACAAGCATATCTTAAGTACACTTTCCTAAATATTAAGAAAAAGAGACTCAGCAAACCAAGTCTCTTTCCTCCTACTTAATTGCAACCGCTGCAGCCTGAATCGCAGCAATCTGCTGCGCCATTATCCCCACAACCACAACCTGAATTACCTGAAATAGCCTGAGCAATAATCATATTTACTGAATTTAACAAGGCCTCAAACCTTTCCTGAGCGCCCACAAATTTGCGGATATATTCATTTTGTGACATCCTGTTTTCGATTCGTTCCACATCGCGCTTCTGCTCTTCTGTAAGTTCTCCGCCGTTCACCTGTATATTGTAAAATTCCCTTTGTTTGATCTGAAATTCCCTTAGAATATCCTGGGCATCAGGGTCAAGGGTCATTCTGGTTTCAGCAGCACGGACTTCTTTCAGTTCATCACATTCAGCAATTGCCTGAGCCAATTCCTTTGCCTTTTCCAGTACGGTCAATTGTTTCACCTCCAGTTTATATATTGCTTCGACAGGTCAGCGCTATTATCCTGCTAAATGGTCAATTTTTACCAGATGAAAGAATCTCGCCATCTAAGTGCCACGGACCTGCCTTTACTATCTTTACCCTGTACATGTTGCCGATCATATTACTATCACCGTTTAATAATACCAGTTTATTGGTACGCGTCCGGGCTTCCACCTTGTTTTGGTTGTTTTTCATGCCTTCCGCCAGGACCTCATGCTCCCTGCCCACTTCGCAGAGGTTCTTTTCCAGACTTATTTTATTCTGGAATTCAATCAGTTCTACAATACGTTTGCTTTTTTCTTCGTCAGGAACCTGGTCGGTCATGCTGGCAGCCGGAGTCCCGGAGCGCTTGTTATAAACAAAGGTAAATGCGGAGTCATAGCGGACTTTATCCAGTAAATCCATGGTGTTTTCGAAATCCTGCCTTGTTTCACCCGGAAAACCGACAATTATATCGGTGGTAATACTGGCGTGTGGAATTTTGGACCGGATTTCCGCTACCAGTTCGAAGTAGTATTCCCTGGTATAACCCCTGTTCATTTTTTTCAGGATGCTGTTGGATCCTGACTGGACAGGCAGATGGAAATGTTCACATACCTTTTCGGAACGGGCAATAACATCAATCAGTTTACTCGTAAAATCACGGGGGTGAGAAGTCATATACCTGATGCGCCGGATACCGTCTATCTCGTTGAGTACCTCCAACAGGTCGGCGAAATCCGTTTTCTCCGGGAGGTCTTTTCCGTAAGAATTAACATTCTGCCCCAGCAGCGTAACCTCTTTATATCCCTGTTCAGCCAGAGACTTGACTTCCCTGACGATATCAGCAATCTGCCTACTCCGTTCCCTGCCCCTTACGTAAGGAACTATGCAGTAAGTACAGAAATTATTGCAGCCGAACATGATGGAAACAAAAGCTTTAACCTTACTTTTACGGCGGGCGGGCAGGTTTTCTACAATACTCCCCTCAGCATTCCATACATTAAGCAAAGGTTTGCGTTCCGCCACGAGTCTATTGATCATTTCGGGCAGTTCGTGGATGTTGTGGGTACCAAAAATAAGCTCTATATGCGGGGCTTTTCTCCTTATTTTCTCGGCTGTTTCCTTTTGCTGAGCCATGCACCCGCAAATGCCGATAATCAGATCGGGCTTTTTGCTCTTTAACACCTTTAACTCCCCTATTCTGCCCCAAACCTTATTTTCTGCTGTTTCCCTTACCGTGCATGTATTTAATATGATGATATCTGCATCTTCCGCATTGGCAACCGGCTCATAACCCATACCTTCCAGCAGGCCGGCCATGGTTTCCGAGTCACGTTCATTCATTTGACAGCCGAAGGTTTGCAAAAAATACTTTTGCTTGTCGTTATTTTGATTCACTATTCCTTCTCCTCTGAAACATAAATTAGTATATAGTTTAATCAATTTTAACAAAAAGTATTGCTTGAGCATTATCAAAGTATTGCTTGTGTATTATCATGGAAAAAAGATAGGTTTAACAAGCTACCTCGTCTTATAGTCAAGCCTAAACATATTTAATTATAACCCATTTCGTGGTATCTATCAATCTTGCTGATATTAATGATGCAGCACATCAATAATCATAAGGAATTTGCTCTGACCAGAACGCAGAGATGTAGCAGGTTAAGGTGTTATATACTCTAACTTGGCTTTCCACTTATCCTAAACAGTATAATAACGGCATTTATCTTTTCTGCACCCATGCGGATGTCTCTCTACGTGAGTACAAAGGGGTATTTCATCGGAAATTGGAAGTTGTACGTTTAGATATTGATCTGTAAGTTTAATAGCTTCAGCAAGGGCAGTTCGAACGAAATTTTTGCAACAGCACGGACCGGTTTCATCAGCAATAACATTTACTATTTTCCCCACAACTTTCATAGTAATTGAAGTTTCACGATCTTTTGGACATGCAGCCCCGAGAATTATACTAAAGCAGGCTCCGATAGCAGGCGCAATCCCGCAGACTCCCGTCAGACCACAATACCCGCCAATGGCCTGTCTGCGGGTCCGATTCAGCGCCTCGTCAATTTGGCTATCAGCTATTTTTATGGATCCTTCATTCTTAATAGATACCATTAAAGACCCCGCAGCAATCCAGGCATTTTCGCAGCCCAGCATCGGGACCTTATCGGTGTAACCCATTAGAGTTTCAGCAATATGCAAAGGATTATTCGATTTTGTTGTTAATAAATAGTCCCTTATTGTCTTAAAAACGTCCTTCCCGTGGCATTCATCGCATATATAATGTTCGTTTGGACAACTTATATTGGCAAATTCTTTTTTTCTACAACGGAAACATTTTAATTCCTTCCCTTGAGCAAAATATTCTAGCCTGCTTCCGCAAATCTGACAGTTTTCCGTATTGGGTTTCTGTTGATGCTGACCTGCATCATCGGCAGAGCCTCAACAACTTGATATCGCTTTCATGTTATTCTTGTATTCGTCCATATGTTTACACCTTCTTTTTTCAAAAATACCCTGACATGGTATACTTTTATCTAATTATATAGAAAAACCCGAGGCTTTTCAATGTACTATATGATTTATTCACTGTCTCATCGTTTAATTTAATATATTCTGGCCTTTTGTGAAATAATTTAATGAAGACCGGTAAGTTGGAGGTTTAGATGTGGAGTATTTACTTGTACTTTACAGAGTTATTACGATTTTAGCAGTCTTCCTGATTGTAGCCCTGTTATTGAGCAAAAGACATCTGGGTCGCTTTAATGTATTTGATTTCATTACGGCTGTAACATTAGGAGCGGTGGCCGGAGCGGATATGTCAGACATAAATGCGCCGCATGGGCCGCGCATCTTCGCCCTGTTCATGATTGGAATTTTACATGTCCTATTTACAAAACTGATTCTTGAAAACAGGAAGATTGGGAAATACCTCACCTTTGACCCGACAATGGTTATCCAAAACGGTAAAATTGTGGTAAAAAACCTGGAAAGAGTAAGGTATTCCCTGGACGACCTTTTATGCCAGCTTAGACAGAACGGTATTTTTGACCTTGGTGAAGTGGAATATGCCATTTTGGAACCTTACGGCAAGTTAAGTGTTCTCAAAAAAAGCCAATACCTGCCTGTCACACCAAAGGACCTCAATCTTCCTTCGGAATATAAAGGGCTCAGTACACCTTTGATCATCGAGGGAAAAATCAACAGTGATGGTTTGCAAAGTATTGGCTTCACAGAACCATGGCTGGTTGATAAACTTAACAACCTAGGCATAACCGATCCCGGGGAAGTATTCCTAGCCCTTTTGAATACAAGAGGCGACCTTTATGTATCAAAATATGCAGAGCCTGCCAACGTGCAAAAAGTAAGTCATTAATGACCCATTTAACTGCACAAATCCATGGTACCGGTTATTAGCAAAACCGGTACTATGGAACCTTAAATTAAAAACATGTATATGCATAACGTTAACGTTCAATTAATTAGTTGTTTTTAACTGATGACACGGCCCCTGCAGAAACAATAAACTTCATTACATCTTCTATTTTTACTCCCTCCAGGATTTCCAGGTTTTTTTTCGGTACCAGGACCGTATTCCCGGCCCACTGCATCGACTGCATGACGTAAACTGCCACATAGTCTTTAAAACCAATGTGTTCCAGGTCTTCCGAGGTGACAAAACCTATAACTTTCATTTCTGTGCCCGGGATCGTGATTACCGCTACTTTACCGAAGGATTTTTTTTCTCCTAACAGGCTGGTTACAGTATCTTTAATTATGCCATAAATAAACTGAACAACAGGTACTTTGGTAAAAAGGCGGTCAATATAGCCCAGTACCTGACCGCTTAACCACCAAGATGCCATATATCCAATCAAAACGATGACGACAATGCTCATCAAAAGTGGTAAACCAGGTACTTTCAATGGAAAAAACTTACCCGCTGTAGTATCCCACGCTACCAGCACTTTGCTGATTATCAGGATAGTCAGCATAATAGGAGATAAAACTAAAATGCCGTTTAAAAAGTATTTGGTCAGGGTTTTCATTAGTTGTTCCCTCCTTTTTCCTGCACAATTGGACATGACCTGCCTCTTTTACTGACCAGCAGAGATAAAATAATGCTTATGACCAGGACGCCAACAATAAGACTCAGGGCAACCAAAATCGGCACCTTTATGTGGAAGATTAACAGTAGCATTTTTACACCGGTAATGAAAAGAATTACCCCCACACCCTGCTTAATGAAAACAAATGCTTGCTGTATGCGTTCGATAAAAAAGTATAGGGACCTAAGCCCCAGAATAGCCAGGATATTGGAGGTGTAAATAATAAATGGGTCTGTAGTAACAGCGAAAATTGCCGGAATCGAATCTATGGCAAACAAAAGATCGGAACTTTCTATCACCAGTACTACAATAAACAATGGCGTAGCATGAAGAATACCGTTTAGTCGAATGAAAAACTTGTTGCCATACAACTCAGTTGTAACAGGAAAAAACTTTTTGAACAATATTACTAATTTGTTGTCTTCGGGGTGAATTTCTTCTTCCTTGCCAAAAATAATTTTCAGAGCAGTAATGATCAGGATGCCGCCGAAAATATACAAGACCCACTCAAACCGGGTAATAATGGAGACTCCTAACAGGATAAATATAAAACGCATTATGATGGCGCCGATAATCCCGTAATTTAATGCCCGCCGTTGATACTCTGCTTTTATACCGAACATAGTAAATATCATTAAAAACAGGAATACGTTGTCCATGCTAAGGGATAACTCAATAATATACCCGGTAAAAAATTCCAGGGCTTTCTGGTGTCCTTCAAAATATAAGACCCCGGCATTGAAAATTAAGGCAACGGCCACCCAAAATGCAGTCCAAAAAAGAGCCTTCTTAAACGTCAAATTTCACACACCTCCCTACTATTTTAACCTCTTGTCCACATGGTGTATAAATAAAAAGACCTTTAACACGTACAGCCATAAACTGTAACGTGTTAAAGGTCTCACCTTTTGGCATAATACCAAACCACAGGGCCAGACGGCTTTTCCGTCGGTTGTTGACACTGTGGAGCAGAAGCCGGTTACTCCCCTTCAACTAATGATTATGATATCAGATGTTACCAGGTATGTCAACTCTAACTAAGCAATAAAGCTTCTCTGTGTAACAACTGGCAAGATGATTACATATTTTACTAACAAAAAAACCTTTTGATTGGAGGAATTCATGTGACCAACGGTATATCAGCACAAAAACAAAGCTTTTTTTTAAAAGATCTGAAGCTGCGCCTCAAGCGTTTTATAGGTAAAAACCTTCATGTGGAGTTTGAATGCAATGGCTGCTGCAAAAGGGCCATCGGTGGCGTATTAACCATTGTTGGAGACGATTTCATTGAACTCACCGGAACCATTACCATTGTGACGCTTGTTCCCGGTTTTCCCCATCCAATTAAGAAAAATGCCACTACTATATTGATACCGTTGGCCCGGGTGTGCAGCATCGAGCTTGTATAAATAAGAAGCAAGGTAAAACCTGTGCTAAGGAAGCACAGGTTTTGTTATTTCCGGACTTTGATTATCAGTTTTTTCTAGCGAAGCGCCCAGATAATTGTACTGGAAATTTGCTGCTTTGACCGAATTTCCTACTTCCGCTTCCATAAAGGAATCCTGAAAAATGTCTTCGTTTATGATAATGCCGGATATCTTGCTGAGTTGCTGCCGGTCATAAGAAACTTCGGGCGAATCAACATTATCAACCACTTTTGCCGCCTCCCCTGCTAAGGTTTCTTGTAAAATATTTTGTGCTATCTGGCTTTACCTATACCTGCAAAAATCAGGATGACACCGCAAAAAATGAGAATGAATCTGTGTAAAGGCAGCTTACCGCTTAAGCCTATCAACCCAAGGGTAGTTACGGTTAGCATTATTGTCGGCCCTACAAAGGCCAAAGCCGCATTAATTTTTAAAGCTTTTCCTACTGAGTCAAATTTTAACATAAGTAGAGCAGCTGTAAGTTCTATTAGGCTGGATAAGCATCTCATCATGGCCATACCAAAAACAATCTTGTCTTTTACCAAAAACAAAATATATAACCGTCCTTCCCAACATATTTTGAATGCAGCTTACTAGTTGTATTTATGCGATAAATCCTGATTTTAGAAGAAAACATATTTTAGGATTTTTGTATTAACCCTATTTCTTTCGGGGAAAATTTTAATGCTATCCCAGGAAAGGAATGATGATCTTTGAAGGGTAACAAAATAGCTACGATTCTTGCATTGGGCGGCGTGCCCTTTGTTATGGTTTTGGGCAATTCCATGTTAATTCCGGTACTTCCCAAAATAAAAAGTGTTCTCCAAATAAGCCAGTTTAAAGTGAGTTTAATTATAACGTTGTTTTCCATCCCGGCAGGTATTATCATTCCCCTCGCCGGGTTCTTATCTGACCGGTTAGGAAGAAAGACTGTAATTATCCCATCCTTGCTGATTTACGGTATCGGCGGGGTAATTGCCGGGCTAGCTGCCGTTTTGATGAAAAACCCCTTTACTGCTCTTCTTGCCGGCCGGGTAATTCAGGGTATTGGGGCGGCAGGAACTGCGCCTGTTGCAATGGCTCTGGCCGGGGATATTTTTACCAACCAACAAAGAGGTAAAGCCCTGGGTTCCATTGAGGCAGCCAATGGGCTGGGAAAAGTCGTCAGTCCTATATTGGGATCTTTAATCGGGCTGATAGCTTGGTATGCTACCTTTTGGGTATTCCCTATCCTGACTGTTCCGGTTGCTGCTGCTATATGGTTGACCGTGAAAGAACCAAAGGTAGCCAAAAGGCAGGAAAATGTAGCCAATTATATAAGCTCTTTAAAAAACATTTTTTCCAATAAAGCAGGCCTTTTATTAACATCTTTTTTTGCGGGTTCATTGGCCCTTTTGGTACTGTTTGGCATTTTGTTTTACCTTTCTGATTTCCTGGAAAACACTCATAAAATATTTGCCGTAAAAAAGGGGTTCATACTGGCGATTCCTGTTCTGGCCATGAGTTCCACTTCCCTGATTACCGGCAGCTTTATTCAGAAAAAAGTTAAATTGATGAAAATTTTAACGGCTGCAGGGTTATTGATTTTGGGCGCTTCGCTGGGCATATTGCCTTATTTGAAAAACATCTATCTTTTTGTAGGAGGAATTGCCGTTGCCGGCATAGGCGTCGGCTTGGTTTTACCGTGTTTGAATACCCTTATCACCAGCGCCTGTACTATAGATGAACGGGGCATGGTTACTTCTCTTTATGGTGGCGTACGGTTTATCGGAGTGGCCATAGGACCTCCTCTATTTGGCTGGATGATGGATATCAGCACCTTGTTTATGTTTTGGGCGCCGGCTGTTACGGCGTTCATAGCCGCAGTACTGACAATTGTCTTTTTGCCCGGCAAAGAAAAGAAAGAAACAGATACAAAAAATCTAAAATCTATACAGGCAAACATGGCTGGATTGACCCCGGCGCGAAAAACGCTACCGAGGCGTGAAAACAAAACAAAAGGGTAAAAATGATTCCTTCATTTTTACCCTTGCTGGTTGCCTGGTAAATTGGTCTATTTTTCTTTTGGGTAAGACAGTAACCCGGTCAGATTTGGTTTGAACTTTAAGTAACCTGCTTCGTAGGAAAGTGTGGCAAACTCCCTGATTGTGGCCGGGTCAATTTCTGCTGTGAATTTACATCTTTCTACAGCGCTTTTTAAAGTTTCCGCTTTAAGTTCTTTTCCGGTGAGTTTTTTAAGCTGTCTTGACATGGAGTTACGGGCTTTTTCGGGCTCCGCAGCCGCATATTTTACAATTTCACGGTGTACCTCAAGCCATTTTTTGATTATTTCAGGCTTATTCATGATAAATTCGTTGCGGGCAATAATAACCGTGGTAGGATAATTGCCGTTATTCCATACCTCGTTCCATTCCAGAATAATACGGGCCTTGGCATCTTTGACCAACTGAGTTCCCCACGGTTCCGGAACAAGGGCAGCATCTATCTGGTTGCGGCTAAACAACAGTTGCATATCAGCGGGAGCAACCTGAAGAATTTCTACAGTTCCTCCTTTGGAGACATCTTTTAAATTGTGCTCTTTCAGAATATGTCGCAGGGAAATATCCTGAGTATTGGCAAATTGGGGAACAGCCACTTTTTTACCTGCTAAATCGGCTACTTTTTTTATCCCGCTGTTTTCCCCGGCTACTAAAACTGCGCCACCGTTATTAGCTCCCGAAATAATAGAAATATCTGCGCCTTGGACATAACCGTTGATAGCCGGTATGGGTCCTATGTACCCTATGTCAACCTCCCCTGCTATCAGCGCTTCCATTAAAGCCGGCCCCGCTACAAAGGTCTTTTCCTGTAGTTCAACGGAAGACCCCAGTTCTTTTGCAAATCTTTTTTCCGCAAACCCTATCAGTGCAGGACCGTGTGTAATATTTGGAAAATAACCTACCCGGACAACTTGTTTGTGGCCGGCGGTTTTTCCGCAGCCTGTTAAACAAAGTGCAATCAAGGTAACAAAAACCAGCAATACATAAAACTTATTTTTAATGGTTTTCCCCTCCTGTTACACTATGAGTAAACCCCATCTTCTTCTGATATTTAGTTCTACTTTTTTAAACATCAAGTTATCAACCAGGCAACCAATCATACCTATAATTATCATCACAGCGACAATCTGGCTCATGTCACTGAGATTTCGTCCCATCATAAGAATTTGGCCAAGCCCAGTACCGCTGGACAGGAGTTCTCCGGCCATAAGGGCCCGCCAAGCAAACGCCCAGGCCAGTCTCATGCCGGTGATAATCGACGGTACTGCGGCCGGTATAACCACATGCCAGAAAAGCTTGGTACCTTTTGCACCCATTGTTCTTGCGGCCCGCAGGATGATGGGTGGTACGCTTTTTACGCCGGTGTCCGTGTTGACAATCATTGTCCATGTTCCACCGAGACTGGTAATGAAAATGATGGCCTTCTCATTCATACCAAACCATAACAGGGCCAACGGCAGCCATACAACACTGGGAATGGACTGCAATCCGACGATTAAGGAACCGACAGTTTCGTCTATAACTTTATACTTGCCCATTAAAATACCGACAGCTACACCTATCACAACGGCTATGGCATAACTGATCAACAGCCTTTGCAAACTGCAAGTTATAGCCAGAACAAAGGAATTGTCCACAAACCCGTTATAAAGGGTTTTACCTACGGTAAAGGGTGACGGAAACAATATTGGGGACCAGATTCCTGCTTTATAAACCAGTTCCCATATTATTATGAGCAGTAGATAAAACAGAAACCTGCGTATGCGTGCGTTCATAGGCCGACTGCTCCTTTGCGACTTTTTCAATCTCTTCTTGCAAAAAAAATTTTATTTTCCTTTGCAGCATTATTAATTTTGGATTTGTCAGGTCCCTTGGCCTGGAGTGATTAACCACAAATTGCCTTTTTATTTGCCCCGGCCTGGCTGTCATCAAAATTATCCGGTCTGCCAGTATCAACGATTCTTCTACGTTATGAGTTATAAATATAATAGCCTTGCCTGTTTTTTGCCATATCTCCTGCAGTTCCTTGTGTAACATCGTTCTCGTTTGAGCATCCAGGGCTGAAAAAGGTTCGTCCATTAACAGTATGGTGGGGTCCATGGCCAAAGTCCGGGCCAGGGCTACTCTCTGCTTCATGCCACCCGACAGTTCATGCGGGTAGCAATGAGCAAAAGGTGTCAGGTGTACCATCTGTATATACTTGTCAGCAATTTCCTTTCTCTTTTGCTTTTCCATACCCATCATTTTTAGGCTGAATTCCACATTTTCCTGGACCGTTAGCCAGGGGAACAGCGCTGCATCCTGGAATACCACTCCCCTGTCGGGGCCGGCTTCACGGACAACTTTGCCGTCTACCTTCACCTGGCCTGTATCGGGAAATTCTAGGCCGGCTATAATGTTTAGCAGTGTTGATTTACCACATCCTGAAGGGCCCAGTATACATAAGAATTCACCTTCGGAAATTTGCAGGTCAATGCTCTTGATCGCGGAAATGCGGAAATTGACATTCTGTTTAAAGGATTTGGAAATACCTTCAATTTCAACCTTCAAAATTTTACACCACCCTGTTAAACGGCACTGCCGTTATGTATAGATATCTTCCACTTCTATCAGGCCCAGTGGACTTTCCTCTTCATCCTTTAACAATGCTTTTTTGCCCAGAATTAGTTCCCTGGCGGTATCTTCATCTACGGACAGGGTGATCGGATGACTTGGACTATAAGCCCCGTTGGCAATTAACTTTAAATCGGTGATATTCCATGCGTTTAAGGTAATGCTGGGCACGTTGGTCCGGTAATCTGCTAATGTTGTTTTGGCAACTTTTGCCATTCTGTTAACCACTCTTCCACCATGGGACGGAATCAATTTTGACATTTCATCAGTCACTCCTTAATTTAATCCTTTTGTTTCCCCTCTTCCTTTATATGCGTTTGCCGGGCAATTTGACACCCAGTCGTTTTGTCCTCTTGCATGGAAATGTTGGCTGGACAGGATGTTTATTAGTAACCCATGAAAACCGGTGGGAATAAACTAATCTATGAAGACCTGCTTTATATGATATTTTTTATGGGTAATAACGCCTGGAATTCATTATTAAAAAAGGGAGGTAACAAAATTGGATGGGCCTGAAAAAAAGAAAGCGTGGAGTGAAGTAGTTGATTTTCCTATACCTGGCCGTACAAACAAGCCCCGTATAAAAGGTCTGACCATGGTTATCGACAAAGGATTGGGACTGGTTTCTACCGAGGAGTTATTAAATGTTGCCGGGGATTATATTGATTACTTGAAATTGGGTTTTGGCACGTCCGCTTTGTACGATGAGGATGTCCTGGTGAAAAAGATATCTCTTGTCCGATCCTGCGGAGCTGATATTTACCCTGGCGGGACCTTTTTTGAAGTAGCCTGGCTGCAGAACAAAGTGAAAGATTACCTGAAATATGCCTGGCATCTTGGTTTTTCCGCCATAGAAATCAGCGACGGTACAGTGGATATGGGATACGAAGTCAAGCGGAATTTTATCGTTATGGCTAAAGACATGGGATTTAAAGTTATCACCGAGGTGGGTAAAAAAGATCTCCGCGACATGCCAGACTTGAATAAATTTATTCGCCAGGTTAAAAAAGAGTTGGATTCAGAAGCTGATTTGGTCATAATCGAAGGCCGGGAATCGGGCAAAGGTATCGGCTTGTACGATGCCAGGGGGAATATCAGAAAAGATGATTTTGCAGAACTTCTATTAAACACCTACAAAATGGAAAAAATAATGTGGGAAGCGCCTTTAAAGAAACAGCAGCAGGAGTTTATCACGTTGTTCGGGCCGAATGTAAACCTAGGCAATGTGGCCATTAATGAAATTCTGGCGCTGGAGGCTTTAAGGGTAGGTATGAGAGGAGATACTCTAAAAAACACATTATCTGCCGGGGAGTTTTTGCAGTGCGTGTTGATTTGATCCCTCACCATGGACTGATTGACAGCGAGGACCTGAAGGGAAAAACGGCGGTAGTCATAGATATTCTGAGAGCTACCAGTACAATTATATCTGCGCTGGAGAACGGGGCTGCTTATGTTATACCGGTAGAAACACCTACCGATGCGGAGCAGTTGGCTTTCACAGACAGGAGCATAATTCTTGCGGGTGAAAAAGAGGGCATTAAAATTAAGGGCTTTCGACTGGGTAACTCCCCCCTTGAGTTTACGCCGGCCAAAGTTAAAAACAAAGTAATTGCTCATTGTACCACTAACGGTACCAAAACTATCTTAAAATGTTCCGGAGCCGATTATGTATTGATCGGCTCCCTGCTTAATAGGAGCGCTTGTCTTGATTATGCAGGCCGATTAAAGAAGGACATTGTATTGGTATGCGCCGGAAGAAAAAACGGCCCGGCCGAAGAAGACAGCTTATGTGCCGGCGCTTTTGCGGAATACCTCAGGCAAAATTATTTTGGCTATTCCTTTTCCAAGATATCGATGGATGCCTATTATTTGTATAAAATAAACGCTATAAATCTCCATGACCGGGTTTATAAAAGTCCCAGCGGCCAAAACCTGATTGGCATGGGATTAAAGGTTGATATAGACTTTTGTTTGCGCAAAGACGTTTATTCCGTAGTAGCCCTGTACAAAAACGGCGTTATCAAAAAAATTAAAAATAATGAAATGTATTAATGAAACAACGTTTTTCCTTTACAGGGGTAAAATAAATGTATAGGGGTAAAATAAATGTAGGTTTCAATAATGACCCTGAACAAATCCGGTTACTGCCGCTTGTTTACCGGCCATGGGCTATTGGAACGGAGGTGGTTGATATGCCTGGAAAAAAGGGCTCGGCAAAGTATAAAGGCGTGCATGACATGTACGAGGGTGTCCACGACAGGTACTCCGGAGTACGGGACGAATATACCGGAGTAAGGCCCACCGTGGCACCTGGTATGAGAGATTTCCTTGAGGAAGAAGCAAGCCCTAAGGAAATTGCAAACAAAGATTATACCAAGGTTACTACCCTTTCTTATGATGAAACTCACTGATTAACTGTTTACTGAGAAACTTATTCAATTTACCATCAGCATTTCTTCATTTTCCTGAATTGAATCAACAACTTCCGCGATCAGGTTTTCAATATCAGCCGGCGCCAATTGCAGTAGTTGCAGGGCCTGTTCTTCTATCGGGTAGAGCAGGCCGTCGCCGCCCAGGCCGACTCCCATGGACATGCAGGTTACATCAGCCACATGGGTAATAGCGGTCAGCTTGGGATTAATTTGCGCCGACAACGGTTCATGGTGAAATTGTATGGCCTCCACCAACTCTTCCGGCAGATTCCACTGCCTGGCTATACCTCCTCCAACCTGAGCGTGATTAAAACCAAGTATCATTTCTTCCGCCTTTTGAAAGGGAATCCGTTCCCGCTCCGAAACAGCAATTACCTCTTTCAATTGAGGGGCAATATAGTGATTCATGACAATTTTCCCAATATCATGCGTCAGGGCTGCCATAAAGGCTTTTTCCGGATCACAACAGGAAAACCTTTGGGCCAGTTGTCTGGCTATTAAGGCGCTGACCATGGAATGTTTCCATAATTCACCTTTTTCCAGGATGTACCCGGCAACTTTTTTGTTCATTATTTTATAAACCGATACGGTCAGAAGTAGGTTTTTGACTGCTGCCAAGCCCAAGATAAGCACCGCTTCCTGAATAGTGGCAATCTTCCTTGAATAGCCGTAATAGGCCGAATTGGCCAACTTCAACACCCTGAATGTCAGGACAGGGTCCCTGCTAATAAGGCTGCTGATACTCTCCAGCGTGGAATCGGGATCATCAATCAGAGCCAGAGCCTTATGCACTACCTTTGGAAGGGCAGGCAATTCCTCCGATTTTTTTATTATATCTTCTAATGTGGGCGACACCTGCATCCCTCCCCCTAAACCAAATACTTTACCTGGTACTGAGCCTTCTTTCCAGTTGCATCCTGTATGTACGCATTTCCTCACTAAGCCGGAAAAGAATCCGTTCTGTATCCATACGTGAAAGAACCATGTTATCCGGTTCCAATATTTCAATCTTCCTGAATTCATCCCGGGCAACAAACCTGACTATGTCTTCCAAACTGTCGGCAACCACGGTCAACACTACGGGTGCATAAGCCACGTGGGTATTTTGTATCTCGTCATATACGGTATATACATCCAAACTCATATCCACATCTTCAACCTTAATGCCCTGAAGCGGGACATTTCTTAAGAGAGCAACCTGTTGGTCCCTCATTTCTTCTGCCGCCTGGTCAGTGGACTTACCACCGAATAAAAACTTGGCAGGTTTGGTTATACCTTTATAGTCCAAGCGTATTTTAGCCTTTAATATTGATTTTTGTATTTCATTTCCTATGATCGTGTTTACCATTTCCTAAACCTCCCTTTACTGCCAGGCAAAATTTAAGTGTAGTTTTCGCCATACTTAAAGGAAAATCCTGCTCAAACAGTGGGAAAAACTTCCCTTTATGCAGGATTTCGTCAAAGTTTTCATCATTTTAGACTGCCGGCAGGATTATACCCAAGAAATGTCATTACTTGCACATTCCAAACATGTATCGAAGTATGTCCTGGGATTTTCCCACGCCTCCTGGGCAGTGTCCAAATCCGCCCCCATACATTCCATCTCAGAGATAGACCCTTCACCGTCAAAATTGGCAACCAAACCGGATATCGGTCCGTTAGCCGTAGGCGCTGCCGGCGGAATCCGGCTGCTGCCAAAACTTACCCGATTACCGCATATATTGCATTTTGGCACAAATATCAACTCCTCATAAATAGTTTAACCTGAACCGGGCAAGTTAAACGTTACTTCCGGGAAGTTTCACTGAGTTTTTGGTCCGTTACGCCAGCCACAGTATAAAAAACGTATTTTTGCCAAAGATATTAAAAACTACTTAAAAAAAAAAGGAGGTAAAATATGCGGCGGACTATAGTTGGCTTGTTTAAATCTTTAGAGCAGGCAGAAAATGCCCTCAAGGAAATCGAGGGCGCGGGATATGCCAATTCCGATATATCAATTGTAGCCCAAAACACTGCCGATGAATACAGGGCAGCTTACACTGAAGAGGTCTATGGCAGTCCGGCTTCCGGTATGCCGCATGATGTTGATTCCTTTTTAGTCCAGGCCCCCGCAAAAGAGGTGCCCTTCGTCGGTCCTGTATCAGCAGCAGGCCCTTTTGCTGAGCCCCTGATCAACGATAACAGACGGATCAGCGAAGTCCTTACCTACTACGGAGTCTCTCCGGAGAAGGCCCGGGAACTGGAAAGCAAGGTTGCGGGAGGTCATGTGTTGACCGTTATTCAGACCGATAACTCTAAAGCCAGTAATGTGGCTAATATTCTTTCCGGATATGGCGCTTTTTCCGTGGAAAAATGGAGTAAAACCATCGACAAACCACTATACCCCTGGAACGGTGACTAAATCATACAGCTTGGCCACCTCCGCCGACGACAACGCTCTGTACTGTCCCGGTTGGAGGTTTCCCAGTTCCAGGAAACCAAACCTTGTTCGCTTCAATTTCAGAACAGGGTGGCCAATGGCGTCAAACATCCTGCGTACCTGGCGGTTGCGGCCTTCGTGGATGGTGATTTCCACAAGGCCGTTGCCGTTTATTTGTTTCAACATTTTTACCCGGGCCGGGTAGGTGGGACCGTCTTCCAGCATTATTCCATTCCTCAGGGCCGCAAGCTTGTCCTCTCCGGGTATCCCTTGTACAACTGCCCGATAAGTCTTATCAACTTTATACCTGGGATGGATTAAAAGGTTAGTCAGCCTGCCATCGTTGGTCAGTAAAATGAGACCTTCGGTATCATAATCCAGGCGCCCAACAGGGTATAACCGCGTTTGGGCGTTCTTTATTAAATCCACAACCGTTTTTCTACCCCGGTCATCGCTTGCTGAGCTTAATACACCGGCAGGTTTATACAGTAAAATATACTCCTTTTTCTCATGAACAATTATACCCAGGCCGGCAACTTCCACCCTGTCTACGGAAGGATCTACCGTATAGCCCATTTCCGTTACTACTTTTCCATTTACCTTCACCTTGCCGGCTGCTATCAATTCCTCGCATTTCCGGCGGGAAGCTACTCCCGCATGGGCCATAAACTTCTGTAACCTTTGGCGTTCCATATTCTCAGCTCCTCAGCCCTATTATACGTAAAACAGGAGCCAAATACAAATTTGGAATTAGCCAAACACTTTGTAACAAATATAAACTGAGGCCAGAAATCCTGTAATGTCGGCAGCCAGACCGGCCATAACCGAATACCTGTATTTCCTGACACCCACTGATCCGAAATAAAGAGTTAGTACAAAAAATGTGGTATCGGTGCTACCCTGCAGGGTTGAAGCCAGACGTCCGATAAAACTGTCCGGGCCGTAAGTTTTGATAAGTTCCGCCGTAATCCCCAGCGCTCCCCCGCCGGATAAGGGCCGCATCAACCCCAATGGCAGGACTTCCGGCGGGACACCGATTAAATCGGTGGCCGGTTTTACAAATTCAATAAACAAATCCATGGCGCCGGAAGCCCGGAACACCCCTATGGCCACCATCATGGCTACCAAATAAGGAATAGTTTTTATAGCCGTCTCAAAGCCTTTTTCCGCACCCTCGACAAAGGTTTCAAATACCTTGACGCCCCTGGCCTGGGCAATAAACGGAATAACCAGCAACAGCATAGGAATAGCCCATTTGGATATGGTGGAAATTGCCTGGAAACCCAAAGACCATCTACCTCCTGTACCGGTAATACAAGCTCCGGAAGAACCGATCAGCAATAACTGCAACGATCGTCCCGCAGCCAGTGGCAAATAATGTGGTACCGACTATTTCAGTAGGATTTGCTGAACCTGCCTGCATCCTGATGCCGACTACCGTAGCCGGAATCAGGGTGATACAGGACGTATTTAAGGCCAGAAAAGTGCACATGGCATCAGAAGCCGTATCCGGATGCCGGGTGTTAAGTTTCTGCAGTTCTTGCATGGCTATTAAGCCCATCGGTGTAGCCGCGTTGCCTAAACCTAAAATATTGGCGCTCAGGTTCATGATAATGGCGCCGATAGCTGGGTGGTTTTTCGGCACACTAGGAAACAAAAAAGAGGTCAACGGTTTGACCACTCTTGCCAATATGCGAATTAACCCGGCTTTTTCCGCCAACCTCATGATGCCCAGCCAAAAGGTCATAATGGCAATCAGCCCCAGGGAAACATTCACTGCGGACCTGGCTGATTCCAGCGCAGCCGATGTTACTGTTTCCACTTTTCCGTTCCAGGCAGCTACCAGTATTCCTGTTACAATCATGAATAGCCAGATTATATTGACCATTTGTTTTGTCCTCCATACCTGTTTTTGGAATTACTAATATGAGGACAAATACAATTTTAGAACCTACAAGAATTTGCTAAAAATATTGGTCAGGCCCAAATCCTCTATTTTCCGCCTGATTTTCTCCCGATCAACGGGATAGAAACCGAGCTTTTGCATTCGTTCAAAATATACAGAACCTGAAAAAGTGAACTTATATTTCAGACCCCCGGCGTTTTTCATATGTTCGAGCACAAAGGCAATAAAATCACCTATAACCAATTCTCCAGGCAAAACTATTAACGGCATGTTTTTAGCCTTTCTTACAGCATTATGGCCGGCCAACATACCCGTAATAATGGCTTCCGTGTGCCCCACGACAGGTCCAATCTTTTCCCCGGCGCAGAAGAGGTTTTCCAGGCCCTCTACCTGTAGGGAAGGTTTACAGGGGGCCATGGCCATAAACCGTACCGAATTTCCCTGCCCACCGCTATAGGGGTCTGCATATTTGGCTTCATGGAACCCGTCTATAGAACGCAGGCTCTCCAGCGGGAAAAAGGGGGTCATCAGTTTTGCATGGCCCGTGTCCAATAAAATCAGGTTGGTGGCATATTCCTCCAGCGCATACTGCTGGCAGGCTTTTTTCCGCAAAATATCGTGTTTATGGTATTGTTCGGGCAAAGGAATGATTACGACTCCCTTTTTGTTTAATTCCTGTACAATAGTCTTATCCAGCGATTCTTTGGCCAGTTTGCACGAACCGCTAATGGCCTCAAACTGGGAGAGCCCGTCGCCTGCCTGTATTTCCTTAATTCCCGCTTTCGCTGTAACACTGATCCTGGGGCCAAAGGTAGGACAACGTAATATACACATGGCGCAGCCCGTACCATATTTAATACAGTTTTTCATGGGTCCGGCCGTGCCCGTCGTATCGATAAAAACATCTCCCGGAAACTCATTACCCCCCTGGTCGCTTACCGAAAAAATCCTCGTACCCTGCACAAGGACGGAGCTAATCAATGTCTTTAAATAAATCTGTACTCCAGACTGTTCCAGAGCATTTTTTACCGCCCGTTCAATCCTGGTTACGTCATATAAATCGGCATGCCGGTGTCCCGGAAAATCAACATCCCTATGCCTGGTTACACTGTCGATTATTCTGGAAAAATCATCACCGGCCAATACTCTTGCTTCTTCCGCCGCCGCCAGTCGCCCGTTATTGCGCATTATTCCCCCGACCAGACCAGTACCTAGCAACAGATCGGTTCTTTCAATTAAAGCCACTTCCGCTCCGGCTTTTTTGGCAAAATAGGCGGCAGAGCATCCAGCCCAACCGCCACCGATAACCACAACCTTCATGTTAATTCATCCTTTCATTCCCGAAAAGGTATGCAAGGCACGAAATATTTTTAAGACACGTTTTGAAATATCTTATTCCCGGAGTGTTTCTTTTGTGATTTGGCAAAAATTGAAAAGAGCGGGATAACCGCTCTTTAACACTGTATTTTTTCTTCCTCACGTTTTTTATTGCCTCTTTGAAACATACCCTGTATTTGGGACAGTATCTGCGGTGCTACGTCTATTAAGCGATCAACCATAGCGTTTCCGTCAACAGGCAACAGGCGGATCTGTCCCTGCCCTACTACCAGAAATCCTACCGGCTGTACCGAAACCCCCGCTCCACTGCCTCCACCAAAAGGAATAGATGTTCCATCCTGCTGTTGGTCCTGTTTCTGCTGGTTACGGTCCGACCCGCTCTCAAATTCTCCGCCACCCGCCGCGAAGCCACAAGCCACACGACTTACCGGGATTATCACGCTTCCATCAGGAGTCTCCACCGGGTCGCCGACTATGGTATTCACATCAACCATCTCTTTTATACTTTCCATTGCAGTTTTCATTAATCCCTCAATGGGGTGTTCCGCCATGATTAAACCCCCTTCGCAGTCCTATAATCAACAATTTAAATCCGGCAATAATAATATGACCTATTCTAATATCAAATATGCAGCGCAAATCAGTCTTTATAGATTTCTTAGAAAAATCTGGCCATACTTTTATATCTGCAGTAGCCTGTACAGAACCGGCGTAACGATATATTGTCTGCACCACTACCCCTTTAATCCCCCAGACCACACCGGTAATCACTCCGGTAGCAGCAGCATCACCCATACCTATTTGGGTTTTCCAGTTCAGTTCCAGGACCCTGATTAAACGAACAATCCTCAGAAAAACGTCTTTATATTTGCCGACCAGTTCCATAAGAGCCCGCAAAATGTTATAGCCCAGCCTGACGTTTTGATAAGTTATAGGCGCTTCCGTTTTCTGGTCCAATCCGGCACTCGCTTTGCCCATCTCCGCCTCTACTTCTGACTGTAATTCCAGATTCATCCGCCAAAACCTTTTTTTCAGATCTAAACTGGTGAATTCTGTTTTAAAATTCAAAAGGCCACGGACCAAAGCTATATTAACAAGAAAACGGTCATCCTGTTGATTACGGTGATATTCAATGTGAAATTTTATTCTGGACAAAACAGCCAGTAAAATCACTGACAATATGCCCAAACCCATCAACCAGGCCATGGAAAAATCATCCTTTGAGGCAATAGATACTATTTTAGTCTCTCACAGCGCCGCAATTATATGCAACAGGCTTCATAGCTCCCTCAAATCTAAAAAATTATTAAATCTGTCTCCAAGTACTTGACACCCCTTCTGGGGGACAGTATAATTACAACCAAAAATACCCCCTAGGGGTATATGTAAGGAGGTAATAGACAAAGATGAATGAAATTTCCCGGCGTACATTTTTTAAAAGAACACTGGCATCAATAGCGGCAAGCACCCTGGTTCTGGCATCCGGAAATAAAACCGTAGAAGCCGGTGACACTGTACAGTACGGAACTTTTATTGATTTAACCAGGTGTGACGGATGTGCCGGAAAAGACGTTCCCGCATGTGTAAACGCATGTAGGGAAAAGAACCAGCATAATTTTCCTCAACCTCAGGAACCCATTCAACCTTACTGGCCCCAAACCAAATTTGAGGATTGGTCCAGGAAAAAACACCTTACTGATAAGTTAACACCCTATAACTGGACTTATGTCCAACCCGTAGAAGTCAAACATAACGGTAAAACATTCAAACTGAATATACCTCGTAGGTGTATGCATTGTGATAATCCGCCATGCGCCAATCTGTGTCCATTTGGTGTGCATAATAAGACCAAGGAGGGCGCGGTGGTAATCGATAGGAACTATTGTATGGGCGGCGCTAAATGCCGCGACGTCTGCCCCTGGGATATCCCCCAGCGCCAGGCCGGAGTAGGCATATACCTAAAAATGGCTCCTAAACTGGCCGGCGGCGGTGTAATGTACAAATGTGACCTATGCATCGATCTGGTCAAAAAAGGCCAGGAGCCGTCCTGCGTGCAAGCTTGCCCGCAGAAAGCCCTTATATTTGGGGAAAAAGAAGAAATGCGTAAACTGGCTCACCGCAGGGCCAAAGAAATCAGCGGTTACATTTACGGTGAGAAAGAAAACGGAGGAACTTCCACCTTTTATGTGTCTCCCGTACCCTTTGATAAGATTCATAAATCCATCATGGCCAAAAAGAAACAGGCGCCTAAACCTGAGCGCATAGGAATACCGGGTATGAAACCTGCAGTAGAAAACTACCTTGATTCTGCTAACGGTACTCTTGCCGGTTATTTGATAGCGCCTGTTGCCGGTGCCTTTGCGGCAGGGATAACGGCAATAAAAACTATGAAGGGAGAAGAGTAAAGTGAAGATTTTACATGACGAAAATAAAGTACTGCGCCAATGTCTGGCCAATCGCATTATTCATTGGTCAGTAGCCGTTTCAACCTTTATTTTACTCTTTACCGGCTTTGGCCAGATGCCTCTTTATAAGAGGTATAAGATTGCTGATATACCCGGGCTGGGTTGGTCGGCCGATTTCAGCATCACCCTGTACTGGCACTACATTGCAGCCGTAATTTTGATTTTTGCCGTTACTTATCATATTTTCAAGGCCATTTTCATGAAGGAGTTTTCCATTTTTCCCCGCCGGGGTGACTTTAAGCAATCGGCTTTAATCATCGGAGCAATGTGTGGTCTCTGCGAAGAACCTCCGTCAGACAAGTATCTGGCTGAACAACGCCTGGCTTATGCCTTTATTGGTGGCAACCTGCTGCTGGTTATCTTCACGGGAATGATCAAAGTCCTGAAAAACCTGCCCAGCGTTGATTTCTCAGAAACCTTCCTGGCAGTCGTAACCAATCTGCATAACCTGGCAGCGGTATTAATCCTATTTGGTATCGTTGCCCACCTGTTTGCCTTTGTATTCAAACAAAACCGCGCTTTGTTGCCGGCCATGTTCTCTGGTAAAGTGGATATCGATTATTGCCGGCACCGGCACAGTATCTGGTATAGTCAATTAGAACGCAAATGCCGCAAAGAAACGGTTTAACCCGATTATATCCCTTTAAAAACATAGAAAAGGGATTGGTTTAGCCAATCCCTCCTGTGTTTGCTCCTTCCTTCGAATGGTCCTCCGAAAAGTCCTCCACGGTATTCTGGGTGAGAAATTCTTCCGGTGCAGGCAGTTCGCTCAGATCTTTCAAGCCAAAGTACCGCAAAAAACTGGGAGTAGTACCAAAAAGAATAGGGCGTCCGGGCCCCTCCCTGCGCCCAACCTCCCGCACTAAATTCTTGTCCAACAGAGTTCCTAGAGAACTGTCTATTTTCACACCGCGGATGGCTTCTACTTCCGCCCTGGTAATAGGCTGTTTGTAGGCGATGATGGCCAGGGTTTCCAAAGCGGCTCTGGACAGGCCATAATGGGTTTGCGGCTTGTATAATTTTTCTATATAATCAGCATACTGCTTTTTGGTACACATCTGGTAACCATGCGCCACTTCCACAACCTGAATGCCCCTATCTTCCCGTTCGTATTCCTTCATTAACTGAAACACCAGATCCTTTACATCTTCTTCCGGAATGCCGATAATTTGGCTTATATTCTTTGGCGTTAAAGGCTCCTTGGCGACAAAAAGCAGGCATTCAATAGCCGCTTTGTTATCTGCCGGAAACATAACCGTCAATTCAGGTCACTCCCTTCCGCATCGGCGTCCCATTCGTCCGGCTCTAAAGTGTCAAAACAACTGAAAATCATTATCTCGCCAAATACCTTAGGCTGTGAAACCTTGACCTGTTTTAATTTAATCAGTTCCAGCAGGGCCAGAAATGTAACGATAATTTCCACTTTCGAGGCCTGGGAAGCAAGAAGGTCTTTAAAGGAAATCCCCCGGGGCAAGAAAAACAGGCGTCTCCTAATCTCACGCATCTTGTCCCGGATGGATACTTCATCTCTGGGTATTTCTCCGGTTGTCTCAACCTGCTCAGCCCTTTGAAAGACTTCTTTTAACGCCTTCAGCAACTTGGACAGGTCTATCCCTTCCAGGGGGTTTTCCTCACTGAAAAGATGGATGAACATCTCTTCCTCATTCGGACGAACATAGATCTTTTCCTGCTCTTCTTCCCGCTGTTTCAAGAAATCCGCCACCTGTTTAAACTTTTTGTATTCAAGCAGCCTTTCGACCAGTTCATCACGCGGGTCTTCCAATTCAACTTCTTCTTCATCGTCAGCCGGTTCCCTGGGCGGTTTGGGCAACAGCATTCTGGCCTTGATATGCAGCAGGCGGGCAGCCATCACCAAAAACTCACTGGCTATTTCCAGGTCCAGCATCTGCATTTGGGCAAGGTATTCCAGGTACTGCTCAGTAATGGTGGCAATGGGAATATCATAAATATCCACCTCATTTTTTTCGATAAGGTGAAACAACAGGTCAAAAGGTCCCTCAAAAACGGGCAGTTTTATTTGATAAGCCAACAGGTTCACCTCAGTTTGTCAATATTACATGTTCATAACCTTGCGAACCTCTTTGAGTACTTCACCGGCAACACTTCTTGCCTTTTCGGCCCCTTCAGCCAAAACCTTATTTACATAATCAGGGTTTTTTTCTAATGCTGCGCGCTTTTCCCGTATGGGATTCAGGAGTTCATCCAGCTTGGCCCCTAACATTTTTTTGCAGGCCACACAGCCGATATCACCGGCCCGGCATTTGGTCCGTATATCTTCCAGTTCTGCAGCGCTGTAAATGGTATGATACGTATGCACTGTACAGATCTCCGGATGTCCCGGATCTGTCTTTTTAATACGCGCCGGGTCAGTAATCATGGCATTAACTTTGGCAACTAAATCCTTTGATTCAGAGGAAATATTAATGAAGTTATTGTAACTCTTGCTCATTTTTCGTCCGTCAATACCGGGTAAAAGAGCCACCTGTCCGATAATGGGCTGGGGTTCTGGAAAAATTTCCGCCTTATACATAAAGTTAAAACGCCTGGCCACTTCCCTTGTAAATTCAAGGTGCGGAAGCTGGTCTTCACCCACCGGCACAGCATTAGCTTTGTAAACCAGTATATCAGCCGCCTGTAGCAGTGGATATCCCAGAAAACCGTAAGTATTGAGGTCTTTTCCCTGTTTTCCCAACTGTGCAATCTGATCTTTATAGGTGGGTACCCGTTCCAGCCACGAAAGAGGAGTAATCATGGACAACAGTAAATGAAGTTCAGCATGCTCCTTTACATGAGACTGTACGAAAATGGTCGACTTGCCTGGGTCCAGGCCGGCTGCCATCCAATCAATCACCAGGTCCCGTATGTTTCGCTGCATGTCATGAGTGTCCGCATAATTAGATGTTAAGGCATGCCAATCGGCAACCATAAAAAAACATTCATACTCATCCTGTAGTTTCACCCAGTTTTCCAACACACTTAAATGTCCAATGTGTAATCTACCGGTTGAGCGCATCCCGCTTAAAATTCTGCCTTTACTCATTTGTTCAACTCCTCTTCTTTTTAACTCCTCTTCTTTTTTCGGTATAATAAATACAAATTTTTCTGATTCACTGTTTATTTCACCATCACAATGGTAGTCACTTGGCACTAAGTGATGCTCTGCAAAATGAGAAAGTCGAATTTCTAATAAAATACCCCCGGAAAAAATAATCCGACAAAACTGGTAATCAGGTTATAAAGAAGATTAATCGGCGGACCGATAATAGCGCCAACAAAGTTAAAAACTACCAGGAGCAGTAAAATGACAGGCCCATATCGTTCCAGATTGTAAATAATATAGCTTTGCCGGGCCGGCAAGAGACCCGCCAAAATTTTCGAACCGTCCAGTGGAGGTACCGGTACCAAATTAAATACGGCCAACACCAGGTTAATTTGAAACAAAGTATTAAAGAAAACCGCCAGGTACCATATATCTGCAAATATCCCCCATAAAAAAGCAGCAACAACAGCAAACAACAAGTTGGAAGCAGGTCCCGCCAGGGAAACCCACATCATATTCTTACGCCGGTCTCCCTGCATGTTATAGGGATTGACTGGCACCGGTTTGGCCCATCCAAACCTGTATAGAATCAACAGCAACGTACCTAATGGGTCTAAATGCTTGATGGGATTGAGGGTAAGCCGACCCTGAAATTTTGCCGTTGGGTCACCAAATGCATAAGCGACCCGGGCATGACTATATTCATGTACGGTCAATGCAGGTATAATGGCCAACACCTCGATGGTTTTAGTTAATATATCAATCGATGTCAATGGTTGATACTCCCTTCTCTCTCCTTGATATACCTGTCCACAAAACCCAGCTCTTCTTCACGGGATTTTAGCAACCCGTCAAGCTTGGCTTCCCAGGCTGCCTGCAGAGCTTCCTTAAATAACGGGCCAGGCTGATGGCCAAGCCTTTTAATATCGTCCCCGGTAATTAATAGTTTATTTCTTTTCATTCTTTTTAGACACTTCACTAAATAATTGACTGACCTTTGATCCCCTAACTTAAGCAGCAAAAAGACATACCCTTCCGCCGGCATTTCATTCAGGTACCGGGCTATTTCACTGACCTTGGCCCCAGGTACGGCGCATAAACGCACAATTACTTCCCAACAGGCTAATATATTCTTTAAAATTAACTGTTCTTCCTTGTTCAAACGCAGGTGGGTATCAATTTCTTCTATTGTGGCGCCGCTCTTATGTACCAAGAGCGCCAAATGTATAAGCCAAACCTTGATGTCCAAAAAACCAAGTTCTTTAATGTGAGTTGTTTCCTTAGGCGCTCTCTCTATAAGAGAAATTATTTCCTCATCGACCATGGCCTGTGGTAACACAAACTGCCAAATACCCAGTTCTTTCATCCTGATAACAGCTCCGAGGGGAGATGTTTCCTCCAGGATGTGCTTCAATTCTTCCCTGACCCTGTCTGCGGAAAGCTTATTCAGTATTTGGGCCTTGATGGCCCCTTTCGCTAAAGCCAGGGTCTGCGGTTCGATGGTAAAACCATAACGCTGTTCAAACCTGACAGCCCTTAAAATCCTGGTCGGGTCCTCAACAAAACTAAGGTTGTATAAAACTCTGACCACCTTTTCCTCTAAATCTCTTTTACCGCCAAAAAAATCGATCAACTCGCCGAAATTCTTTTGGCTTAGGGCAATAGCCATAGCATTGATGGTAAAATCCCGCCTATACAAATCCTGTTTCAGGGAAGAAATTTCAACCTTCGGCAAAGCTGCCGGGTATTCGTAGTATTCGGTCCTAGCCGTGGCCACATCTATTTTGAACTCATCAGACAGGATAACTATAGCCGTACCGAATTTATCATGCACCCTCACCCTACCGCATAAAAACTCGGCCAAGTCTTTAGCAAAAGCTATCCCATCACCTTCCACAACCAAATCGAAGTCCAGGTTTTCCACACCCAATAGGAGGTCCCGTACAAACCCACCTACTATAAATACTGAATAGCCTTTTTGGTCGGCCAGGTAACTTATCTGGCCCAGCAACTGGCGCAGCCTGTCAGGCAGGTTCTTTATCATCAGCGAAGTTACGTTTTGGTCGCCGTTAGCCTGGTGCTGGGCATAGACCCGGCGGTAGCGTTCCGGGTAATTGTCACCATGCAGGTTCTTTAGCACATCTGTCCGGGAAACAATGCCCACCAGTTTAGAGTCTCTAACTACAGGCAGCCGGCCAATATTATTCTCTATCATCAGGTGCTGAATATCGGATAAAGGCGTATCCTCATTGACAGTGATAACCTTGCGGGACATAAATCCTTTTACCGGAGCATGACCCAGCCCGTGGTGCCTTGCTTTATCCAAGTCCCGGCGGGAAATAATGCCTACCATTTTATCTCCGTCAACAACGGGCATCCCTGTATGTCCGTACCGCAGCATGATTTTACCTGCCTCTTCTATAGTCGTCTGCATGGGAATAGTCTTTACCGGAGCGGACATAACATCACGGGCTACAGCTTCCGGTTTTATCTTTTTATGCAGAATTTCATTTAACTCCGCTGTCAGCTCAGCCACATTGGAGCTGCGTACCGTAGCCGAGGCCGCAGTAGAATGTCCGCCGCCTCCGAAGTTCTCCAAAATTTCGCCTACATCTACCGATTCAATCCTGCTGCGGGCCACCATGTGCACCCGGTCATCCATAAGTACAACAGTAAAAACCACATCTATGCTTATGATATCAAGCAGTTTATGGGTTAACAGAGATAATCCGCCTATATATTCATCTTCTTCTGCCGTGGCGATAAGAACTTTAACCCCATTAATCACCTTTGTTTCAGCCGAAAGAATGAGCCGGTTTAGCAGGTTTTTTTGTGCTTCCGTAAGAGGCCGGCCAATAAAATCAGCCACAACAGACAGCTTAGCGCCCTGCGCCAGCAAATATGCTACAGCCTGAGCATCACGGGCTGTAGTAGTGGAAAAAGTCAGACATCCCGTATCTTCGTAAATACCCAGGGCAAATATGGTCGCTTCCAGGGAATTAATAGGAATCTTCCGCCGCTGGATCTGTTCAACCAGTAATGTAGTGGTAGCGCCAACCAGTTCATTGACAACAATATTTCCCCGAATGTCATCTTCTTGCTCAGGGTGGTGGTCGTATATATGGATGTCAATATTTTTGTTCTTTAAAGCTTCTTTTATTTCGCCAATGCGCGTGGGCGATTTGGTATCCACCAAGATAAGCCGCTCTACCTGGTCAACAGGTATATCTCTGGCCAGCCGCACATTTAAAGTATCTTTATGTAAAGCCATAAATTCCCTAACATTGCGGTGAAGTTTACCGCCATAAACCAGCTCCGCTTCCGGATACAGTTTTTTTGCCGCAACCATGGAAGCCAGTCCGTCAAGATCAGTATTATTGTGGCTGACAATGATTTCCATGCATCCTGTCTCCTCCTGTACCGAAATATTATATCATAAACCGGTAAAAGGTTAAAGCTGGTAAACACTGTCCTGGAATCAGGCAAAAGCCATAGTAATATTAAAAACCTCTCCGAAAAAACCTAAGGCCATAAGGTTTTTGCAAAATTAATTTCCCTATGGCCTTAACTACCCAGTTATTTGGCTATTGTAAGTTTTTTGTTTTTCTTAAACCTTTCCGGTACAATATCGTTTTGTACCAAATCTTCATAGGTTTCGCGCCGTACAATTAACTCGGCATTTCCCCTGTTGACAAGCACTACAGCCGGTTTTGTCAACCTGTTATAGTTGCTGGCCATCGAATAATTGTAAGCGCCGGTACAGGACACAGCCAAAATGTCTCCCGGCTCAACCTCCGGAACAGCCAGGTCCCAAATCAGCATGTCGCCAGACTCACAGCATTTACCGGCGATGGAAACTTCGTCCTTTTTCGGCTCATCTGCTTTATTGGCCACTAACGCTTCATACCGGGCCTGGTAAAGGGCGGGCCGGGGGTTATCAGCCATACCGCCGTCAACAGCTACATATTTACGAACGCCCGGAATGTCTTTGACAGAGCCAATTGTATAAAGTGTGGTTCCGGCGGCCCCGACAATAGACCTTCCCGGTTCCACTATCACTTTCGGAACATTGATATTAAATTCTCTGGCTTTTCTTTGCACCGTCTCCATGACGATCGTTGCATAAGTCTTAATACTGGCGGGTCTGTCTCCGGCAGAATAATATATTCCGAAACCGCCGCCCAAGTTCAGCTCCGTTATCTCGACACCTGTTTCGGCTGTTACTTTTTGAATGTACTCCATCATAACTTCGGCCGCGTGCTGGTATGACTGCAGTTCAAAAATCTGTGAACCTATATGGCAGTGCAAGCCCTTCAGAATCAGGTTTTCCAACCCAAGGGCTTTTTTAATGCCTTCCATAGCCTGCCCGTTGCTTAACACCAGGCCAAACTTGGAATCAATCTGTCCGGTCTGGATGTATTCATGAGTGTGCGCTTCAATACCGGGGGTAATCCGGATTAAAATATTCGCTTTTTTATTCATTTCCCCCGCTATACTGTTCAAAAGATCCATTTCATAAGTATTGTCTACCACAAACCGGCCTATGTTCGCTTCAAGAGCCATCCTGATTTCCTCGGGGGATTTGTTGTTGCCGTGGAAATAAATCCGTCCTGTCGGGAATTTGGCTTTCAGAGCTGTATATAACTCTCCTCCCGACACCACGTCAAGCCCTAATCCTTCTTCTTCAATAATATTACACATGGCTATAGCCAGAAAAGCCTTACTGGCATATATAACTTCACTGTTTGGATAAGCGCCTGTAAAAGATTCATAATAAGCCTTACAGTTCTGGCGGATAAATTCCTCGTCCATTACGTATAGAGGAGTACCGAATTCCCTGGCCAATTCTACAGTATCACATCCACCGATAACCAAATGTCCCTTTTCATTCACTGTCATAGTGCCTTGCAGTTTCAAAGCCCTAACCCCTCCCCAAAGTATTATATGCCTTGTCTTTAAACCGTTGCTACGGTTGAACCGACCGTATAAGAAACTTTTCCTCATATATTAACATACATTCAATTTCAAGTCAATTAATGAAGGAATGAACTGACTATTTATGGAATACAATAACAATACCGTTTTAAAAGGGGGAATATGAATGATTATCACTACTACACCGAATATTGAGGGAAAAAAAATCACTCAGTACCTGCAGGTAATTGCAGGGGAAGCTATTATGGGCGCCAATGTGGTCAGGGACCTTTTTGCAAGTATTACTGACATCGTAGGCGGCAGATCAGGTGCCTACGAAAGCAAACTGGTTGATGCCCGGGAAATAGCTATGGCCGAAATGGCTGAAAAAGCCAGACGGCTTGGCGCTAACGCCATTGTAGGCGTTGACCTCGATTATGAAGTGATCAGGGACGGTATGCTCATGGTCACCGTCAGCGGCACCGCTGTTATAGTAGAGTAATAAAGTAAAGTATAATAGCGACAGTACGGATGTGATTTTAAACACAGTGTTTTATTGTTTCTTAAGGTAATATTAAAGGCGAGGGGTTTGCCCTCGCCTCTAAATATTTAGTTAGTGAACCACTGGGCCCAGTAATGATGATAATTTCCGGCGCTGGTATAAGCATAGCCAACACCCATTTTGTTAAACTTAGGGCTCAGTATATTGGCCCGGTGTCCCGGACTGTTCATCCACGATTTCATTACTGCTTCCGGAGTTTTCTGGCCGGAAGCAATATTTTCACCCGCACTGCGATAGGATATGCCGAAATATTTCAACTGTTGACCGAAGGTGCCGTAAGTTGGCGAAGTGTGGCCGAAATACCTTTTGTTAACCATATCTTGCGCTTTTGCCCGGGCAGCCAGGGTTAACTTTTTATCAAGCACCACCGGCTGCAAACCTGCTTTTTTACGCTCTATATTTACTAACTCCAATACTCGTTGTTCAAAGGCAGTAAATTTAAAGTCACTTGACGGTACAGGCGCTGGCGCTGGTGCAGGCGTTGGTGCAGGTGCAGGCGCCGGTGCAGGCGCTGGCGCCGGTGCAGGCGTTGGTGCAGGTGCAGGCGCCGGTGCAGACGCTGGCGCCGGTGCAGGCACTGGCGCTGGCACCGTCGGTACTTTAAAATTGGGGAACATTGTTTTTATCATGCTGAGAACAGACGAGTATGAGGTTGTAGTGTAAACTTTAGTTGTAGCGGCAAAAACAGGAGTTACAGCAATTGATGCAATAAACATTGTAACGGTAACTAAGGATAACCATTTTTTGATACGCTTCATAACAAAAACCCCTTTCTTAATAAAGGTTATAGAATCCCAAAAATTAACAAAGTCACCTCCCTCAAATAATTTTAAAGTAAGCTTACTGATAACTTAACAATAAAATTCTTGAAGTCCGTGGCTGTTGAACAGTGAAAAAATATGGTATCGACTTGTACGCATTAATGTTACCACATAATTTGGGACAATCCTTCATGTAAATTATGGTAAGCCCTTCCTCAGTTGATACCCTTTACCAATCACATCGCAAACCTCCGTCTAATATTAACGTTTGATTTCATACCCCAAACCGGTACTTGCACAAAAAATTTTATCCTCCGGATTTTTCTTTGCTTTATCCGGAGGATAATAGGTATATTTAGCCAAGTTATTCTCGTTTATGTAAAGGACTTTTTTTGCAAATTAAATGTTTTTATCAAAGATGTGTTTACAAATCAATGTTCCGATGTAAATTTTAAACCAACAATTCCGGCAATGATCAGTACCAAACAGATAATTCTGAACATCTGGACAGGTTCTTTAAACAGCAAAATACCTACCACAACTGTACCGGCAGCCCCTATACCTGTCCATACTGCATACCCCATCCCGATAGGAATGGTTTTTAAGGCTACCGACAATAAACTTACGCTGATTAGCATAGCGCCAATAGTTACAAGGCTGGGCCACAGCTTTGTAAACCCCTCGGTATATTTCATGCTTGCAGCCCAAACCGTTTCAAAGATTCCCGCAATAAACAAATATACCCAAGCCATTTTCTAACCTCCCAGTACTTTCATCAGTTTTTCTGCCAATGGTATATCAGCCGGCGCAAAACCGTATTCCTTTAATTCAGCAACCGGTACCCATTTAAATTCGTCATGTACGAGAGGCCTGAACTCTCCCTTTTCCCATTGTACATAATAAGCTAACAAATGAATAGCGCCATGTTCGTAGTGATAAATACTCTCACCGAAAAAAGCGCCCACACTTACTTCAATGTGAAATTCCTCCTTCATCTCCCGTTTCAGGCACTCTTCCGGGCTTTCTCCTTTTTCTATTTTCCCGCCCGGAAACTCCCATTTGCCGGCCAACAGGCCGTTTGCTTTTCTTTTGGCAATAAAAACTTTATCATCTCTCATTAATATTGCAGCCGTTACTCTTTGCAAAACTATGACCCCTACCTTTCTGATCATTAATGAAGAGGCATTAAGAGTACTGCTGTCCGTTAACTCCCCTTAATTTGCGGGAAAGTTCAACTCCCAACACCCATAACGCCGCAGTAGTTAAATGTAAGGGCGCCCCGGCGTCAAACAAAATATTGGCACTGGGTGGGAATTCATCATCTCCCTGTCGTAGGCAGACAGCCATAGGCAGCTTGGCAAATACGGGTATACTCACTCCATAGTCCCCCATTTTTATTTCTGTGGCGCCAAAGAGTGGAGCTATTTTCCGGAATTCGTCGATTTTATTGCCAAATTCCTCCGCCAGTGGGTTAATTGCCTCCAGGACGAAAGGTTGATGATGATGAGGGCCGCCCGGTAATTGTATAAATGCTATCCAGGTATTCCTCGGCATGGCTCCCGTAGCGCCGATCAGGTATTGCAGAATTAATACTTTATCGTTTTTCACCAGCTCCCATTTAGCGTCAGATATTATTTCGCCCGAAGGGAAATCAACCTCTATACTGGCATGAAGATATTTTAAAAATATTTTTTTATTCTCTTTGTCATAGACCGCTCCGGCATTGCCGGCCATCTCTGCCGGGTCTTTTTCTTTAAAAACCTTAATAGCTTCCCCATAAGCATTAATATTACACATATGCTCCCTCCCCTGAAAAAATGGGTATCATTCAAGATACCCATCCAACAAGAATTGCCAGTTATACTAATTTTAACTTAGGTTTTTTTATTATGCAAGACGCAAACTCTGAAGCCTATACGGCATTCTGTTGGGCAGCCACGGAATTACTCCACTTCCCGCATTTGTCTCCCCAACGGGCCAACAAGTTGCTGCGTGCTCCGATTTCAATAACCTCACACAGGTTAGGACAGTCTTTACATTCAAAACTCGATGCCTGGTATTCATCCAGGACTGCCGAAAAACCGCGAAAATTGGTCTTGCCGCCTTTTGCGGCCACAGCTTCTTTGGCCAGGTGTGCCGCCCCTATGGCCCCCATGACGTCAAAATGTTCAGGAATCAAGATTTCCTGCTGCAAAGCTTTTTCAAAAGCCTTTTTGATACCTATATTTGCGGCAACGCCACCCTGGAAGATAATGGGGCTATTGATTTCTTTCCCTTTACCGACGTTATTCAGATAATTCCGCACCAAGGCTTCACATAACCCCGCCAATATATCGGGCAGGGAATGGCCCATCTGTTGTTTATGAATCATATCCGATTCGGCAAATACCGAACACCGGCCGGCAATGCGAACCGGGTTTTTGGCCCTAAGGGCAATGGCGCCGAAATCCTGAATAGGTAGGTTTAACCTGGCTGCCTGCTGGTCCAAAAAAGATCCTGTACCGGCTGCGCAAACCGTATTCATGGCAAAGTCTGTAACAATTCCGTCCCGCAGGATGATAATTTTTGAATCCTGCCCACCTATTTCCAGTATTGTCTGTACTCCCGGCACCTCGATTGAAGCAGCTACAGCATGGGCCGTAATTTCGTTTTTCACCGAATCGGCGCCGACGATTACCCCGGCCAGATGCCGTCCGCTGCCTGTCGTACCTACCGCACAGATTTCCACAGCGTCACCAAATTCATCCCTGAACAGCGCCAATCCTCTTTGTAAAGCTGCAATTGGTTGTCCCTGCGTTCGCAGATATAATTTTTTTAGAACCTTGCCTTCATGATCAAGTAAAACAATATTTGTGCTTACTGAACCAACATCTATCCCAAGAAATCCATACATTTTTTTGTACCCTCCTTATAATTTTTCCTGCGCCGCAGTAAATCCACAAAGGCTTCCAGTCTGGTAACTATCCCGGCGTCACCGGAATGTTCGTCCACAATTAAGGTATAGGTAGGTATATCTTTATCCCTGCTCACCGTAGGCAAAATACTTTCAGCTATAATTTCCGGCATACAGGTAAATGGCGCAACCTGTATAACTCCGTCGTAACCCTGCTGTGAAAATATTACAGCGCTTCCTATACTTTCTTGTCCGTGCCCGCCTACAGTATGGTTAACATAAGGCAAAGCCATTAATTTCGATTCTTTACTGCTTTTCATCTTTAATAATCCCATAAACAAATGGTCGTTGATCCACTGGCTCAGGTAGATGGACCTTTCCACTTCCACCCCGAGCTTGCCGAGGTTTCTTTCGATTTCCAGGTTGACAAAGGGTTCCAGGAGAACATATATTTCCCCTACCAGACCGATTCTGATGATGTCCCTGTTCCTGTTCACCTCCACTTTTTTCAGAGCTTCACCGATTTTCTTCTCCACATCTGCCAGCTCTTGCGGGCTCTCTGCCCGGTCAATCCAATGCAAAGCCTTTTGATAAACCTGGTCGGCATGGCCCTGTTCCAGTTCACGGGGTCGTAAGTAATGTATACTTTGCTCCAGCCGGTCAGCGACCACGGCTTTTAACCAGCCGAAGCGTATTGCTTTAATAATTCTGAGCCAGGACTGGTTATCGGCCACTTCCTTAATCTTGGCCAGGAGCTCTGAAATATGCTTTTGAGGTGGTTCAAGAACAATCATTTTATAATTCAATCCCAGGTCTTCTATTATTTCCTTCTGCACCTGAGCATAATAACCAAACCGGCATGGTCCTACTCCCCCTGCCATTAAGATGGTGTCGGCTCCCTGCTCATAAGCCTCAATAAAATTACCCAGATTAACCTTCATAGGCAGGCAGGCAAATTCGGGACTGTTTTGTACCCCTAATACCATGGTTTTTTTGCTGGTCCGCGGCGGTACGACTACCTCCACCCCCAGGTAATTAAGCATGGCTTTTAAACATATATACATATTACCCATGTGCGGAAAGGTTACTTTCATTAGACTTCCTCCATCTGATCATATCTACAAAGGCTTCCAACCTCGTCACTATACCGGCTTCGCCTGTATGCTCGTCAATAGTAAGATTGAGAAAGGGTTTGCTTTTATTGCGTTTTATTTTTCTCTCAATGAGTTCACCGGTAAAAGAATCCGGACCACACCCGAATGCCGCCACATGAATTATACCGTCAATGTCTTCCCTCTGCATGAAGTGGAAGCTGGCCCCCACCATTTTCCTTCCCATAGTCCAAAAAAGCCTTTTTGGCAATAATGATGCCTTGTTCTCAACTTCATCATGGGGAATATTATCAGCCGTTAACACCTGCACGCCCAGGTTTATGAGCTTAGTTATCAGGTTCATACTGATATACCGGTCATAAATGTTATAGCCATGACCAATCAATGCAATTTTTAAATCTCCTGCGGCGGGGGACGCATAATCTTGCGCCACCAACCCCCTGGCCATCTCTTCAATGGCTTTATCAGGCATATAGCCCGCCTCCGTTAACTTGATAAAATTATTTAACTGTTCCATTCCTTTTCTATAAGCAAGCCAGATTTTAGCCGGGTTGGACGTGAATATTTTCCCTGCTTCATATATTGCCTTGTATATATTGGCGGGCTTTTTACTAAGGTTGACAGTAATATCAATAAGTTTGGGCAGGTTTTTAATGTTATGCCGGATCATATCAGGTAAACCCAGGAACTTCGGGCAGATAAATGCCTTTTTTTCCACACTGACTAACCGGGGTACAAAAATATAATCTACCTGATCGCATAATTCGATAACATGTCCGTAAAAGACCTTAACAGGCAAACATACTTCGTCAACCGCTTCTTTTACGCCATTGTCCAGAATTCTTTTCGTGGTTTTACCCGATACTATTACCTCCGCTCCCAACTCCTCAAAAAAGGCTTTCCACATAGGAAAATAACTGTAGTAGAGCAATGCGCGGGGTATTCCAACTTTAACTGGCATGGAAATATTATCCTCCTTTCATACATAACAATTTTTATTATTAGCATTTTTTCTCTTTTTATTCCTCGAAACCAACAAAATGGTAATGCGCAATTTCGGCACAAATTGCTTTCCTTAAAAGTCAGGCCGCCTCCCGTCCATAGGCACTCAACTTAAGTTGAGTACCGGACTTCCCGGCGGCCTTCACCATCTTCAAACATGCGGGAACCTCCTGCCTTTTTGTTTCCGGTTTTGCGAGCGCCGAAAATATTTAAGTTCCCCCACTCATCGCTTGCCAAATTAATTTTTCTTTCCGGATAAACGGTTTTGATTTCTAACCTTCCGGGGCAACCTTTTTTTGACCGGAGCGGCAGAAGGCTGCCTGGTAGTATCAATTGGTCTTAATATACTCGGACGGATGTTTTTCATCGGTAACGTGGGCCGAACCAGTAAGTGCTTCAGAGCCGCCCAGTTAAAGGGAATTAACGGCCATAAATACGGCACTCCAAAAGGTTTGGTCCGGGCAACTAAAATTAAAATTGCGCCAATTCCGATAATTAACCCCGGTAGTTTTAAAGCTCCCACCATCAATAGCAGGAACAGCCGGAAAATCCGATTGGCCATCCCCAACTCATAGCTGGGAGTGGCAAAAGTACCGACAGCCGCTACTGCCAAGTAAAGTATTACCTCGGCAGTAAACAATCCCACATTGATTGCCACATCCCCAATCATAAATGCAGCAATCAAACCCAGAGCCGTTGCCAGGGGCGTAGGGGTATGGATAGTTGACTGCCTGATCATGTCAAGACCAATTTCGGCTATAATTAACTGCAGTAGCAGCGGGACTTCGCCAGGTTTTTCCACCCCTATAAATTTTAGCGATGCCGGTAAAAGCTGCGGCTCAATGCTGAATAAATACCATAACGGCAATACAAACAAAGAAGCAAATACCGCAATAAACCTTACCCACCTGAGATATACACCAATAAATGCATTCTGCCTGAATTCCTCGGCATGCTGCAAATGGTGAAAATAAGTAGCGGGTGCAATAATTACGCTGGGAGACGTATCCACTATCACTAAAACATGCCCTTCCAGTAAGTGGTCCGCCGCCACGTCGGGCCGCTCGGTATAACGCACCTGTGGTAAAGGGTTCCAGTTGCCGGTGGTAATATACTCTTCTACAGATTTTTCCGCCATGGGCAGACCGTCAATTTTGATGTCCATAATTCTTTGCTTGATTGTTTTCACAAGGTCAGGATTGGCCACATCCTCCAGATAAGCCACGCAAATATCAGTTTTGGACCTGACCCCGGCCTGCAAAATTTCCGTTCTCAGGCGCGGGTCTCTGAGCCGCCGCCGGATTAAGGCGGTATTAAAAAGTATGGTTTCTGTAAACCCATCTCTGGAACCCCTGACTACCCGCTCGATATCAGGCTCTTCCGGATTTCGGCCCGGATACTGGCGGGCCTCAATCAAAATGGCTTCCTCCATACCATCGACTATAAGCGCCAGGAAACCGGCCAACACCTTGTTGACTACATCCTCCAGCTTATCGGTAGGAGCTGCCTTAACGTAAGTGACATATTTGGCTAACAGTTTGTGCAAGGTGTTAGGCGTTAGGTTCTCGCGTTCCAGGAAGGCAAAATTCTGCATTATTTCAACAATGGGCAAATCCTTTATCAACCCGTCTACGAACAAGATGGCGGCCTTTTTACCGGCTATCTCAAACTCCCGCCAGGCCACGTCATAACTTACGCCAATTCCCAACACGTTTTTCAACATTTCCGCATTTTCATCAAACTTTTTACTTACCCGGGTCTTTGGAGCCATCGTTTCTTCCATTTTTATATCCACTCCTGTTAATTACTTCCTGTAGCGCTAGTGTTGTTAACGGCGCTCCATTAGAGATATCGTCTGCCATGTCCATTTTGCCAATGTCACCCAGTCCGATAATGACTTTCACATCCAGAGAATTCAAGACGCTGACCGTATCCCCTTCCAGATATTTATGATTAGCCGGTTCTGGCTGTCCATATTTATCGACGGGCCCGTCGACTATCACGCCGTCCCTGGTAATTGACTTATCTACCCTGGTTCCCTGAATACCAGATGTATTGGAAGCCACGGCCACCACCCCTAATACATCTATCTCGGGGTGCCGGACCACGTAATCCAGGACTTGTTCTCCTTTACCAAACCCCGTGTTTCCGCGATCGTCAACCATTAAGACAACCGGGTCATGAGGCGTCAGCTTAATCAGTTCTACAGCTTGCTGGCCCGATATTGGCGTGGGGTTTCCGGCAGACAGTGAAATGCACCGGGCGCCGACATTCCTGGCAGCAATCTCCACAGTCCTTTTTGCCACCATGTCTCCATCGGTAACAATAATAACTTTTCTGGTTTGCTTTTTCATAAATTTCCACTTATTCTCCTTTGGGAGTGAATGCCACCGCCACCAAGTAACCAAATATTACAGCGGCGCCAATTCCTACAGAAGCTGCTTCGATACCCCCGCCAAATGCTCCGAGCAGTCCTTTCTCCGTAACTCCCTTAATGGCACCCTGCGCCAAAATATGACCAAAACCCGGCAACGGGACCGTTGCCCCTGCGCCGGCCAAATCAATCAAGGGCTGATATAAACCCATGGCGCTTAGTATGGCGCCGGCCGTTACAAAGCTAACCAGTATATGGGAGGGAGTTATCCGGTAACTGGTCAAATCGATGAGTAATTGACCGATAACACAAATTCCGCCCCCGATTATAAATGCTTTAAAATACTCCATAAGCTCAACCTCCTGACAAACTATATGCATCCATCACCACGGCATGGGCCACTCCGGGAATCGATTCACCCTGTAGCGTGGCAGTAGGGCTTAATAAAGCGCCGGTACCAATTGCCAGTACTCTCTTATACTTCCCTGCCTTCATTTGCCCCAGTATATAGGAACTAAGAACTACCGCCGAACAACCGCAACCGCTGCCTCCGGCATGGGTATCCTGGGATGGGTCAAAAATCAATATACCGCAATCGGTAAAATTCTTCGACATATCATAGCCGGCCTGTTTTACCAGTTGTATAGTTAAAGAATGGCCTATACTGGCTAAATCGCCGGAAATAATCAGGTCATAATCAGAAGGCTGCCTGGTCGTTTCTTTAAAATGGGCGACAATTGTATCTGCAGCGGCCGGGGCCATAGCTGAACCCATATCATTGGCGTCTTTGATCCCCAGGTCGATAACCTTGCCGATAGTTACATGGGTTACGGCAGGGCCGATCCCTGTTCCGCTTACTACCATGGCACCTGCTCCCGTGACCGTCCACTGAGCCGAAGGAGGACGTTGGACGCCCAGTTCTGTTGGAAACCGATACTGTCGTTCAGCCGTATCATAATGGCTGGAAGCCGCGACGGCAACATTATTGGCAAATCCTCCATCTATCAGCATTGAGCCCAAACACAGACTTTCCACCATGGTGGAACATGCTCCATATAAACCAATAAAAGGTATTCCCAGGTCACGGGCGGTAAAGTTAGCGGAGATTATTTGGTTGAGCAGGTCTCCGGCCATAAAAAAATCAATATCTTTCGTCGTCAGGTTAGCCTTTTGTAAAGCCATATTTACGGCATCCTTCAGCATTTTGCGTTCAGCTTTTTCCCAGGTTTTTTCACCGGCCAGGGTATCAGGCAGTACCAGGTCAAAAATATTTCCCAGCGGGCCTTGTCCTTCTTTGGGACCCACAATGGCAGCGGCCCCCACGATAACAGGTGGGTTAGCCAACTGAAAGGTTTGCTTACCAAGCTTTTTTACTGCTCTGTTTACTACTGTGGTTTCAACCATTTACTAACCCCCCACTACTTCGTTAAATAAACTACCAGCCCAATGAGCCACGAAGTGACAAATCCACAAACCAATACCGGACCGGCCAAAGTAAAAATTTTCGCCCCTGTTCCCAGAACCATGCCTTCCCTGCGAAACTCCAAGGCCGGAGCAACAATGGAATTGGCAAACCCGGTAATTGGCACTATGGTCCCCGCGCCGGCATACTTAGCAATAGAATCGTAAACGCCTAACCCTGTCAGCAGGGCCGCCACAAATACCAGTGTTGCTGAAGCAGCCGTACTGGCCGCCCTTTGATCCAGTCCAAACTGCATATATATGTTAATAAGCGCCTGGCCTATAATGCAGATCAAACCGCCGAAAAAGAAAGCGCCGATAACATTTCTTAGCACAGGCGGTTTGGGTTTTGTTTGCTGGACCATTTGTTGATAAACAATTTTTTGCAGTTGCTGGTCCGAAGGCTCAATATGATCTGCCAAATCCTATCTTCCTTTCTAATTTTTTATAAATCTTTATAAATAACTGAGAAGGACACCCTGGGTGTCCTTCCAAAACCTAATCAGTGTAAGCAATTTTTACATTTGCTTTAAAATCAACAAGTTTCCCGTTATGAACGTCTGCAGTAAGGTTGTAAATCTCAACCCCGGTAATGTTGTCATGGTATTTCATAGCCTCGTTCACTGCATTTTGTACCGCGTCTTTCCAGTTGTCCTTAGATTCTCCAATAACTTCTGCCACTTTGACGTACATCTTAAAGCTCCTCCTTACAATATTTTTTGCCCTGTCAGGGCATTTTTATCTCCTGACGGTTCTAAATGTATTATGCGTTAAAAGAGGTTATTTCATGCAAACAAAGTAATTAATGTGGATATTAAAACTTCTGTTTGAAGCTGTAAAAAATAATGACCGTAGATTCCTCCGGCATTATACCTTTGGGAAAATCTACGGCTTTTACCCGCGTAATTTCAGTTTCTATCATTTAAACCAATCATCGATCGGATTGTTTTCAAAGCCTGTCTTTCTATGCGTGACACCTGAACCTGAGAAATCCCCAGAATCTCTGCTACCTGGGTTTGGGTTTTATCTTCAAAAAATCTTAGCAAGAGAACTTTTTTTTCTCTTTCGGGCAGTTTTTGCAAAACATCTTTCAGGGCCATATGCTCAAACCATTGGCCTTCATCGCCGGATGATCCGGTTATCGCATCCATAACGTAGATGGGGTCTCCGTCATCCTGGTAAAGAGTTTCATATATTGAAGTGGGCAATTGCGAAGCTTCCATAGCGTTAACAATTTCCTCCCTCTCCATGCCCACCTCTTTGGCAATCTCACTTATGGTCGGGTCCCTACCCAGTGAAGCTGACAATTTTTCCCGCGCCCGGTTAATTTTATTGGCTGTTTCCTTAACGGAGCGGCTCACTTTCACTGGATTGTCATCACGTAAAAATCTTCTTATTTCACCGATAATCAGAGGAACAGCGTATGTAGAAAATTTCACATCATAGCTTAAGTCAAATTTATCTATCGCTTTGATCAGCCCAATAGTGCCTATCTGGAAAAGGTCTTCAGGTTCGTAGCCCCTGTTGCAAAATCGCTGTACCAGATTAAATACCAGCTTTAAGTTACAGTTAACTAATTTTTCACGTGCCGCCTGGTCGCCGTTTTTTGCTTTTATAAGAAGTTCTTTCATTTCTTTGTCGGATAACAGAGGGAACCGCGGCAGATTCATTTCTGATAACCGGGTACTCATTGCTTCACACCCCTAATTATCCTGTTTGTCAACAGTTTTGCTTGGCTTTTTTGTGAGTTTAACAGTAGTGCCCTGACCCGGTGCAGAATCTACCTGTACGGAATCCATAAAAGACTGCATAAAAGAAAAGCCCAGTCCCATTCTCTCCGGCGTGGTGCTATATGCAGGCTGCATGGCCTGTTGGATGTCGGCAATTCCCACGCCATTGTCTTTAATCTCTACTTCTAAAACATCATTATCGTAAATGACGGCATTTATTCCAACCATGCAATCGGTTTTACTAGCATAACCGTGAATTAGACTGTTGGAAACGGCTTCCGAGACAGCGACTTTAATTTCTTCCAGGTCTTCCAGCGTAAAATCCAGTTGAGCCGCAAAAGCTGCCACAGTTACCCTGGCCAAAGCCACGTTTTCCGGTAAACTTAATATCTCTATGCTCATTTTGTTTTTAAGTTTCATGGTCGCTCCTCCTTACATCGCCTGCAGCGCCTCTTCTTCTGCACTGTAACAGTCAATTATTTTTTGGATACCGGATAACTCCAGTATTCTGTTAACCTGTGGCTGCGCCCCAATAATAGCCATTTTTCCTCCCAATTGGCTGATGCGCTTGTATCGGCCCAAAATTACGCCTAAACCGGAACTGTCAATAAACCCAACGTCTGATAGATCCAAAACAACATTTTTAACCAACCCTTCATCCAACTGCTTATCTATATGGCACCTGATGTTATCGGCAACAGCCATGTCAAAATCACCGGTTAGTTTTACCAGCAAAACACTTTCTTTATATTCAGACGAAATGCACATGGTAAACCCCTCCCAAAATAAATGCTTTGTCGGTATTCTACAAGGCGCAATTTTTTTCCTGCTAATTAATGGCAAAACAATTGTAAGGTTTTGTCGAAAGTAGAAAGTCCAAATTACCACTGGCGGGACATTGATGCCCGGAACGACTGGAATAGCTCGTATCAGTCGGTGCGGTGATTTGGACTTGGAGTAAATTCAGATATCTGGTTTAATCTATTCTGCCGGGGTGATGGTAGAACGGACAAGCTTAACGATGTGTTTAAAGACGCCGCCTTTTTCCACATCACGGGCTGCCACTAAATTAACCTTTAAAACCTGTTCTTTATCTTTCATTACAGTGACTTGGCCTACCTTTTGCCCCTTTTTGACGGGAGCCTTAACATAAGGTACCAGGTCAAGCTTATAGGTAACTGACTTTTTCTCGCCCTTGGGAACGACTATAGCCACATCGGAGGCCGTTACCGCATCCACCCAGTCCCATTGTCCTTTACTCACCCGGATCTTACCAAGTTTTTTTCCTTGTTCGGCGATGTTGGCAGCTTCATAGCGGGCAAATCCGTAATTGTATAATCTCAT
Source organism: Thermincola ferriacetica (assembly GCF_001263415.1). Taxonomy (NCBI): domain Bacteria; kingdom Bacillati; phylum Bacillota; class Clostridia; order Eubacteriales; family Thermincolaceae; genus Thermincola; species Thermincola carboxydiphila. The sequence goes on along the minus strand of NZ_LGTE01000002.1, from coordinate 120,144 downwards.
GGATTCCCGGAAATGGCTGCGGGGTTCCGGCGTAGCCATAACAACGGCGATTAACCGCAGACCGTTGCGCTTGCAGGTGGACGCAAGACAGTATTTTGCTTCCGACGTCCACCCCGTCTTGCCGCCGTCACATCCATCATACCACCACAGCAGTTTGTTGGTATTCCAGAGGACAAACTCCCCACCGCGCAAGTCATAACGTTTTATGGAAGTAAGCTTACTGAAAAGGGGATATTTTAAAGCTTCCCTCATCATAACAGCCAAGTCCCGGGCAGAGGTATAATGTCCTTCTGCCGGAAGCCCATAGGCATTGGCAAAATGAGTATGTTTAAGGCCTAGTTCTTTGGCCTTTTCGTTCATCATCTTAACATATGCTTCATGAGAGCCGGCTATGTGTTCAGCCACAGCAACACAGGCATCGTTTGCCGACCCCACAGCTATGGAAATCAGCATTTCCCGCATGGACAGTTCTTCGTTTGGCTCCAGATAAACCTGGGAACCTCCCATCCCGGAAGCATTTTCGCTGGTAACTACTTTGTCAGACAGAGAAATTTTCCCTTTGGCCAGTTGTTCCAGGGCAACCAGCAAGGTCATAACCTTGGTTACACTGGCCGGCGGCCTTTCCACATCAGCCGCTTTTTCAAACAGTACTTTACCCGTCACTGCATCGATAAGTATAGCAGATTCTGCCGTAGTTTCCAGCAAAGGCTGCTGTTCAGGAGCAGCAAAACCCTGCGTGGGAAACAGTATGGTTATCATGGTTGTTAACAAGAAAAGACCAATTAGTTTCTTCAATTTGTAGTCCAAAATAATTTCCCCCTTAAATGCTTTTTCGTATTAACAGTATTTCTTGATATGGCTAAAATTATGTGCGCCATGTAGTAGTATTCCCCGCTCGATTTAACAGCCACCTGTATAATTGCGGAGAATTTGGCAACATTACTTTGTTAGTATAAATTTTTCAAACCTGTTTCGGAAGAGAAGATCAATCCATGGAGGTAGCATCAATTTATGTTAAAACTGCTGCGGCAAATTGTCATAGGTAAACCGTTAGAATCAGCCAGGATAACGCACGAACGCTTCTCAGTTCTAAAAGGGCTGGCCATCCTGTCATCGGATGCTTTATCGTCGGTAGCCTATGCCGGTGAAGAAATCCTGCACGTCCTGGTTCCTGTTATAGGTTTGGCCTCTTTTCATTTTATTGCTCCTATTTCGGCAGCAATAGTTATATTGCTTTTTATTGTGGCTTTCAGCTATATGCAGATTATTGACGCCTTTCCCAAAAGCAGCGGTGGCGCTTACATCGTTTCCAAGGAGCACCTAGGTATTTACCCGGGCCTTGTAGCGGGAGCAGCTCTTCTCTTTGATTATATTTTAACTGTTGCAGTCTCTGTTTCCGCCGGTGTTGCCGCTTTTATTTCCGCTTATACCCCGCTGGACAAGTATAGGGTGTTACTGTGCCTGCTGGTGGTACTCACTTTGGTTCTTCTTAACCTGAGAGGTATAACGGAATCAGCAACCATTTTCAGCTATCCTACTTATTCATTTATCTTCGGTATGTTTGTGTTGATAGTTTACGGATTATACAAACTGTTTGCGGGCCACCTACCGGCCTCACACCTGGCGGCTGCCACAGCCCAGGTTAACCTGAGTTCCCTAGCTCTAGTCTGGCTAGTTTTAAGAGCCTTTTCTTCCGGCTGTGCAGCTTTAACCGGTGTGGAAGCCGTAAGCAACGCTGTACCTAATTTCAAGGTACCGGAAAACAGAAATGCCAAAATAGTTTTAACTTTGTTAGCCTTTTTGCTGTTTTTCATGTTCAGCGGTTTAACCATCCTTACCCAGCAGTTGGGAGTTACACCAACAGAAAACATGACTGTTATTTCTCAGGTAGCCAAAATTATTTTTGGTAAAGGGATCCTGTTTTACCTGTTCCAGGCCGCCACTTTTTTAATCCTGGCCCTGGCCGCGAACACTGCCTTTGCCGGTTTTCCCATGCTTGCTTCATTGATGGCCCGTGATGGCTTTTTGCCACGTTATCTTGCTTTGCGCGGAGATCGCTTAGTCTTCAGCAACGGTATTGTCTTATTGGGATTTTTGGCAGCTCTTTTGCTCATCATTTTTGACGGAATTACGACTCGTTTGATTCCCCTTTATGCGGTCGGCGTTTTTACTTCTTTTACTTTAGCCCAAACAGCGATGGTAAAAAGATGGCTGGCCCATCAAACAGGAAAATGGCGCACCAAACTTGCAGTTAACGGGATAGGGGCCATTGTTACAGGCATGGTTACCCTGGTAATTGCCACTACCAAGTTCACCCATGGAGCCTGGGTAGTTTTTATCATTATAGTCGCAATGGTCTACCTTTTCAGTAAAACAAACAAACATTACGCCGATGTTAAGAAGCAGCTAGATTTTGACAATTATAGAGTTCCGACCGGCTTAAAGCATAAAATTATAATCCCGGCCGCAAGTTTGACCAATGTGGTCGCCAATACCATAGATTATGCCCGAAAGCTAAGTGATGACATCAAAGTAGTACACATATCCATTGATAAGGAATTTACCGATAAATTCCGTAAAAAATGGGAAGCCTGGAATCCCGGTATTGAACTGGTAATTATCGATTCTCCATATAGATCTGTTTTAGAACCGCTGATGAATTACATCCGGGAAGCAGACAGAAATAAGAAGCCAGGTGAAGTGGTAACAGTTTTGATCCCTGAATTTGTTACCTGCCGGTGGTGGCACCGGTTCCTGCATAACCAGACAGGTTTGATGCTGCAAAACCTGCTTGTATTCCAGACGGATGTTGTGGTGACAACGGTGCCCTTCCATTTAAAAGAATGTGAATTTTGATCTTTTTTAAGAAGGATTTTGTTCGATTTTATCGAACATGATTAGTTATTGTTTTTTACCTATGGTGTTTATTCTGGGGAGGTAAACCATGGCGATTATTGATTTCCATACTCACGCATTTCCAGAAAAAATTGCCCATTTAGCCGTCAATCAACTGGCTAATCATTATAAAATCAGCATTGCCGGTATGGGAACCTTGTCAGACCTGCTGCAGTCGGCTCAGGAAGCAGGCATTACCAAGTTATGCCTCCACGCTGCTGCCACTAATCCGGACCAGGTACAGATAAACAATAATTGGATAGCCAAACAGTGTTCAGATCACATTATCGGTTTCGGCAGCATTCACGTTGATTACCCCGATCCCTTTTCTGAACTTGACCGCATGGAAACGCTGGGCTTAACGGGTATCAAATTTCATGCCGAGTTTCAGCAGTTTGCCATAGACGATCCCCGCATGTGGCCTGTCTACGAAGCAATAGAAGACCGCTTCCTGGTGATGTTTCATGTTGGTGACCGCAAGTCAGACCTTTCTCATCCTGCCCGCCTCAAACGGGTTATAGAATCCTTCCCCAAAATGAAAATCATTGCCGCCCACCTGGGTGGGTGGTCTAAATGGCAGGAAGCAAAAGATTACCTGCTGGGAAAGGATATTTACATAGATACCTCAAGCACCACCTGGATTCTTCCCCCGGTAGAAATAGCCCGTTTAATCAGATCTCACGATATAAATAAAGTCCTGTTCGGTACCGATTACCCCGTCGCCAAACATAAGCAGGAACTGGAAGCCTTTCACCGGATACCGTTGACCTCCGCAGAAAGGGAAAAGATTCTCTGGAAAAACGGAGCCGATCTTTTGGCTGGCAGACAGCAGTAAAAATTACACGAGTTTTTTATTAAAACCCGCATCGCAGCAGCATAAAAGTACAGTAAGAACTGTACTTTTTTATGTTAACTTTCCTCAAAACAGGGGTGGCAATTAAACATAAGTTTAAATAATATAAAATGAACTAACCTAAAAGGGAGTGACCTATTCTATGAATAAATTTGAAGTTGATGGCGGTTTCACACCCGGCTTTCCCGGCTTCGGACCCGGTTTCCCTGGCTTCGGACCCGGTTTCCCTGGCTTCGGACCCGGTTTCCCTGGCTTCGGACCCGGTTTCCCTGGCTTCAGGCCCGGTTTCCCTGGCTTCGGACCTGGCTTCCCTGGCTTCAGGCCCGGTTTCCCCGGCTTCGGACCTGGCTTTGGACCTGGCTTTGGACCTGGCTTCCCTGGCTTCAGGCCCGGTTTCCCCGGCTTCGGACCTGGTTCTGGCCAAAAATTCGGACCCTGATTTTAGCCCTCTTCCATTAAATTTTTTTCGGATAACCTGAAGCCCCCTTCCGTATAAGGGGGCTTCAGGTTATATCCTATAACTTCCCGTCTCATCGACATACCCAAAAATTAACGGGCGGTCAAGGGGTTTTTCATTTTTTATTGTATAAGCTGCCAGTAGTATACGCTCTGCATCCCTCGCTCTATGTTCATCGTTATAGTAAATGGTAGCCAATATTTCTCCTGACTTGACTTCCTCGCCCCGTTTTTTGTTAATTATAATGCCCACAGCCGGGTCGATAACGTCTTCTTTTGTTTCGCGGCCTGCTCCCAGTACCATGGCAGCTATACCCACCTGTTCTGCATTAATGGCATAGACATAACCGTCTGCCGCTGCTTTAAGCGGCAAGGAATACTTCGCTTCCGGCAATAGTTCTTCGTTTTCGATAACAGTACCATCGCCGCCCTGGGCTTCCACCAGTTCTTTCAATTTCGACAGGGCCGCCCCGGATTTCAACAACTCCTCCAAAATTTTCCGGCCTTCGTCGTAAGTATTCGCCCTGCCTCCAAGTACAAGCATTCTACTGCCTAACGTATAACACAATTCCGTCAGGTCGGCCGGACCTTTATCTTTAAGAGTCAAAATAGCTTCTTTTACTTCCAGAGCATTGCCTACAGTGTTGCCCAAAGGCTGGTCCATATCGGTTACTACCGCTGTTGTTTTCCGGCCTACCTTGGCGCCGATGCCAACCATGGTGGCGGCAAGCTTAAAAGCATCTTCTTCTGTTTTCATAAAAGCACCACAGCCTGTTTTTACATCCAGCACTATGGCGTCAGCTCCGGCAGCTATTTTTTTGCTCATGATACTGCTGGCAATAAGGGGAATTGAATCTACCGTGGCCGTAACATCGCGTAAAGCATACAATTTTTTATCAGCAGGCGTGAGGTTGCCCGTCTGCCCGGCCACGGCAATTTTTATTTGGTTTACATTGTTGAAAAACTGTTCCTTCTTAATTCCCGTTTGAAAACCGGGAATTGATTCCAGCTTGTCAATGGTTCCGCCGGTATGCCCCAGACCCCGGCCCGACATTTTGGCCACCGGCACCCCAGCTGCCGCTACCAGTGGGCCAAGTACAAGGGTAGTTTTGTCTCCCACGCCCCCAGTAGAATGCTTGTCTACTTTTATCCCCTCGATAGGTGAGAGGTTCACCTGTTCCCCTGACCTAACCATGGCCATAGTCAGGTCGGCCGTCTCCCGCTCGGTCATTCCCCGGAAAAACACAGTCATGGCCCAGGCGGACATCTGGTAATCAGCTACCTTACCGGACATATATCCCTCAATGAGGAAGTTGATTTCTTCAGTGGACAGTTCCTGTCCGTTTCTCTTTTTTAAAATAATATCGTAAGCCCGCACTAAATTTTCACCTCTCGGACAATGCCCCTAACCAGCTTGATAAACTTATCCCTTACCCGGTTAGCTGTTTCCATTACTTCCTCATGACTAAGTTTCTGCGGCAGTACTCCGGCTGCCATGTTGGTTATGCAGGAAATGCCCAGCACCCGCATACCTCCATGATTAGCCACTATTACTTCGGGCACCGTGGACATTCCCACGGCATCAGCGCCGATATACCGGAGGTACTTTATTTCCGCCGGAGTTTCGTAAGAAGGACCCGCCAACCCGGCATATACGCCTTTCCTGTATTCAATCTTTTCTTCCCTGGCCACTCTTTCGGCCAGTTTCCGCAAACCCTTGTTATAAGCCTCAGACATATCAGGAAACCTGGGGCCGAACTCCTCTTCATTGGGCCCCAGCAACGGGTTGGTACCCATTAAATTGATATGGTCTTCAATAATCATTAGGTCTCCCGGCGCAAAGGCATGGTTGATACCACCTGCGGCGTTGGTAACAAGCAGGATTTTTATCCCCAATAACTGCATCACCCGTACCGGATACACCACTTCTTTAATGTGATATCCCTCATAATAATGGAACCGCCCGTTCATAAGCAAAACCTTTTTCCCTTCCAGCCGCCCGAAAACCAACTGGCCGGCGTGGCCTTCCACTGTTGAAACGGGAAAATTAGGGATATCCTTATAATCTATAACTTTTTTATCTTCCACGGCATCGGCAAGAATACCTAAACCGCTGCCTAAAATCATGGCCAAATCTGCCTTCTCGGTAAACTTATCCCTGATAAAATTTACTGTCTCCTGAAATTTTGCTTTTTCCGACATATGTACCAGTCCCCCTATATATGTTTATAAAGTCTGTGCCGCTAACTGTAGCGGTGAAAGAACCGTTGCTCCAAAAAAATCACCACAGATTCTATTAAATAATTCTCCGTGTCCTCCGTGTACTCCGTGGTTCTAATAAATTTCTACTGGTTCGGATAACTCATGGTTGGATAACGCCTGCTTTCAGCGCCTGGTTTTTAAAGCTTGTCCCGTGCTCCAGTTTAAAACCGAAAAAATCAGCAATAGTTGCCCCCACATCGGCAAAAGTTGCTCTGGTACCCAGATTTGTGCCTTCTGCTATCATGGGACCGTAGACCAACAGGGGAACATACTCCCTGGAATGGTCCGTACTTTCTGTGGTCGGGTCGCATCCGTGGTCAGCGGTAATAATCAGAATATCCTTTTCCCCGACTTGTTCAAGAATTTCCGGCAGTCGACTGTCAAACTCCTCCAGGGCCCTAGCATAACCGGCAGGGTCGTTGCGATGGCCAAAGGAAGAATCAAATTCTACCAGATTGGTAAAGATAAGTCCTGTTGCCTTCTTTTGCATCGCTGCAATGGTTTTGTCAACGCCCTCCATATTGCTTTTCGTATGTATAGCTTCAGTAATGCCCTGGTTATTGAAAATATCCTGTATCTTGCCTATGGCTGTTACATTTAGGCCATTGTCTTTCAACAAATCCAGAACCGTTTTCCCCGGTGGGGAAAGGGAAAAATCGTGCCTGTTGGCTGTCCTTTGAAAATTGCCGGGCTGCCCAATAAAAGGCCGGGCAATGACCCGACCTACGGCATGAGGACCGGCGAGCATTTCTCGGGCAATACGGCACATTTTATACAGCTCGTCCACGGGGATTATCGCTTCGTGGGCCGCTATCTGAAAAACGCTATCAGCGGAAGTATAGACTATCGGATAGCCCGTTTCCATATGTTCTTTGCCCAGGCGGGCAATAATTTCCGTTCCCGAGGCAACTTCATTGCCCAGGGTCTTCCGATTTATCCGGCGTTCAAATTCTTTGATCAGGTCCTGCGGAAAACCGTGGGGATACACCGGAAAAGGCCTGTCCAGAATAATACCGGTTATTTCCCAGTGTCCGGTAGTTGTATCTTTTCCGGCGGAAACTTCAGCCATTTTGCCGAACGCCCCCGCAGGGGCTTCATCGGGACTAACTCCTTCAATGTCTATAATATTACCCAGCCCTAACTGCTGTAAGTTGGGAAGTTTTAAACCACCTACAGCCCTGGCTGTATTTCCGAGGGTATTACTTCCCCGGTCGCCATATTTATCGGCATCCGGCAGTTCTCCTGCCCCAACACTGTCCAACACTATTAGAGTTATTTTGCCTATGTCCATTCAATCGCCCTCCTGTCTAAGCTCTTGGATGTGTCTTGGAATAAACTTCTCTTAACCGCCCTCTGGTCAGGTGTGTATATATTTGGGTGGTAGTTATATCTGCATGGCCCAGCATTTCCTGAACAGATCTCAGGTCGGCGCCGTTTTCCAACAGGTGGGTCGCAAAAGAATGCCGCAGGGTATGCGGGGTAATATCTTTCTTAATACCCGCTTCCCTGGCATATTTTTTAATTATTTTCCAAAAACCCTGCCTGGTCATGCGCCGGCCATGGTGGTTAACAAAAAGGGCCGTTTCTCCTTTGGACTTAATTAGTCTAACTCTGCCCCGGTGCAAATATTCTTCCACATATTTCTTCGCCAGAGACCCGATGGGAATGATCCTTTCCTTTGAACCCTTGCCGAAACACCGGACATAACCCATTTCCAGGTTGACATGGTCCAGATCCAGGGATATCAATTCACTTACCCTAATGCCCGTAGCGTACAACAATTCCAGCATGGCTTTATCACGGGACCCGGCAGGTTCATTTAACCTTGGTTGATTCAACAGTATTTCAACTTCTTCTACGGAAAGAACCCTGGGCAGTTTCTTTTGCAGCTTTGGCGACTCCAGGTTTACGGTAGGATCCTGTTCGATATGTTTCTCCCGCAGCAGGTACTGATAAAAAGATTTCAGGGAAGCCAGATGCCTCGAAATCGTGGATGTGGCTTTGCCCTGTTTTTGCAGATGCAACAGGTAGGCCATAACATTTGTCTTGTTTGTTGCTGCAAATTTAGTTATCCCGTGCTTGGACAGAAAGGCGCTGTACCGCTCCAAATCGCGGGCATAGGATTCCAAAGTATTTTCCGCCAATCCCCGTTCAACAGTCAGGTAATAAATAAATTCTTCTATTAAGGCTTTCATAAAAATACCCCTTTTCCACCAATTTTTCAGTGGCTTCGTCAATTGCAGGGTAAAACTAGAATAGAGTAGCCAGTGCTACTCTATTTTTTTCCACAATGCACCATTGAATTCCTTTTTTTCTAATCCTTCTTATAGAAATCCTTTAATTTGACCACAAATTCATCCAGCAGGTTGTCGGTCTTCATCTCCTTGTCACCGGCAGTTTGCGTTTGTTCTACCCGCATGGGGTTGCCACTTGGTTTATCCTCTCTTAATAATCGCTGGCTGGTAAAAACATATCCGTTATAAATCCCGTAAAGATGAGTGATGACCATACCAAGAATAACAATCGTAATTAATATTCTAATCCCAAAAGTAATTTTTTCTTTGGTTTTGTTTCTCAATATGAAAAACACCCTTATCCCCCGCTTCCCTGACATATATCAAGTATCTTTTCTAATTAATTTATATGTGGTCAGGGGCAATTTAGAACTTATCCGGGTAATATGTCAAAACAGCAAAGCTATGGAATATTTGATGAGGGACGGGGTAATATAGGCTTCCATCAGGCATCCCGCACCAGTCATCACTGCCGCACACCCCATACCAACGGTATAAAAGAGCGCCGGCCGGCCTACTTCAAATTCCCTGAACATAAACCTGTTTTTAGCAAAAAAAACCGAAAAAGTCAGGGTAAACATACCGCTAATCAATAAAACGGGAATAAAGATCAGATTTTGGGGGATTACCAATACTATCGATAACAGCACCCCTTTCCAGGCCTGGTCATAGGCCAAAAAACCCACGGTAAAGCCCAGGGTAAACCCCCGGGTGAATACCAATACGGGAACCAGTATGCCACCAACCACACTGAGCCCCAAAATGTACATGGTCAGAATGACATACATATTTTGCACTAAAGATCCCTTTATAGCTGCTTTTTTATCGAGCGACAGTCCCGGCACCTTGGTAATAAAGTTTTGCATTGTCTTTGACAGTTCGTTCTTCATGCCCTGGTCCAGACTTTTTGCTCCTATTGCTCCAAAAATAAGACCGGCCATGAAAAATATGACCAATATTAAACCCAACAGCCAATTGTTTCTAAAATATTGCCTACATGCACGTTTTAAACGTAGTAGCACAACCGGCACCCCCTTCACCAAAATAACCTTGTCCTGTGAAATAAGTATGGGGGTTGGTTGATAATTATACCAAAAATGTGGCCACCACTATTTAAGTTGGGTAAAGCCCTTCTCCAGAATGAGCCGGGCAATATATTCGGCGGCCAGGATATCTTCCAGCGAATTCGCCGTGGCTGCTACCACCGTAATACCCACACCCAGCCGGGAAGCCTGTTCCACTGCCCGGGCAGCGGCGTCATGGGCAGGTTTTATTCCTCTTTTCTGCATGGTCCTGGCAATAGTCCCCGTAACTACTGCCGGCGCTCCCGCGTTAAATGCGGCATCATAGGCAACACCACCCGTGTCGGTTACAGCCAGTACCACCTTATTTTTAAAATCCACCAGTTTGGCCGTTTCCGCCCCATTGTTGGGAACCACCGCCGCAATCCGGGCACCTGATTTTTTTATCCCCGCTACCGCCTTGCTTGCCCGCTGCAGCCGTTCTTCATCTGTACCGACCCTGGGTTCGGATATCAATACTACCTCTGTACCATTCCGTAAAGCAATACTGCCGGCTTCCATGCCTATTTTTTCCGGATTTAAGTCCACCGGCGCCCGGGAGCTGTCGGGACTGGCCCCAAATACAGCAACCGCCCCCGCATCCAGAGCAGCTTCCAGGGTAGTCGACATATCAATCACGTCCACTACCATAACCAGGTGCCCCATCATGGCTGCGGCTACTGCTCCCGTGGCATTCGCCGTTACATTAACACCGATAAAATTTGTTTGCAAACCTTATTCCTCCCTGATTAACATTTTGCCGTAGCGGCCCCCGCCACCTGCCGTTAATTCCGCCTTACCGGAACGGGCCAGGCAGAGCAGAGATGCTATTTTCTTTCCTGCAACTTTTTCCAGATCTTCCTCAGAAGCAGAATGCAGTATCTCCATTTCCGTTCCAAAGCACTGCAAAAGTTTGTCTACAGTTTTTCTACCGACCCCGGGCACAAAACTTAAGGGCACCTGATAGTGATATGGCGGTCTGTGGTCCGGGCTTACCGGTTCACGATAGGTGGCTATTTCTTCAAGCCGGTCCAGCACCCCTTTTACAATTTTATCACTTCCACAATACTCACACCTGAGAACCGGAGGGGCTCCCCCTGCAATTTTCTCACAGACCAGGCAGTGGGTCCGGTGATATTTGCCCAGGCGTGGGTCCAAACCGTAATTGGCCGTCACTTTCCGCCCCTTTTCCCGCTTCAAAGCCATTAAAAGCTCCTCGTAATTGGCCTGTTGCATATCAATCACATTGTATTCCCGGCCAATTTTCGGCAGAGAATGGGCATCTGAGTTGCTAAGAAACGTTATACCACCAAGGTCGGCCAGCCGGTCAGCAAGATATGTATCGGAACTTAACCCCAGTTCGATGGCGTAAATTTTGGCTATGGCCCGTTGACTAAAAACCTCTGTTAACCGGGCAGCACAATTCCCGAACAGGCTTTTATGCGGTGTAAAGGCATGAGCCGGGACAAAAATCCCACCCAAACCATCCACAATATTAAACAGTTTTTCCGCCGTGATTTCGGCTTTCTGGGAACTCAGGTTGATGTTTTTAATGTATTTGGCCATTACAGACGTAAAATTTTTCATCTTTTCCAGGGTAGGAAAAAAACAGACAAAATGCGCCTTGCCCCCGCTTTTCTCCCTCGTTTCCACTTCCGCTCCCAGTATTAGCACAGCCTTGCCCAGGTAGCTTAACCCCCCTTTGTCCAAGGGAGCCAAACTACCCGCCTCAACCAATCTTATCAGGTCGCTTTGCACTTTCGGCGACCCGGCATCGACTACGCCAATAACGTTAATTCCTTTTCTGTACAGACATTCATCTAATATGTTGGCCAGGGTCAAATCCCTGGCCGCTGTTATTTTTACCGGCGAACCGTCCATAGTCCGTCCTATATGGATATGCAAGTCAACAAAGTACTGTTTCATGGCCGCCTCCATCTTTTTCATAATCGCGTAAGCATGCATAATTTCCCGTGGACAGGCATATTCTACAACAGAAGTACTTTTGGGGGGTCGGGCATGCTCTACGAAATTGTCGTAAAAAACAGGATCTATCTGGTTGGTAAAATGCAAGAAGTACTGGCGCAACTAAAACAATATGAAAAGCAGTGTGTTACCTTAAAAGAATTTATCAACCGAAAGCTAGATTAGTTTCGCCCCGGCAATCCCTGCCGCGCCGGCGGTCAGGAAAAACTCCAAATCCTGGTCAATATCACGACCCATGGTAGTCACTTTTATGCCTTCACTTTTGACAAGGTCAACGGCCGGCTTGCCATCCTCCACTACAATATCATGTTTTTCAGTAATACCGCTTTCTGCGAGCTGTTCATTAATTAATGCCGCTTTTCCTATCTCCAGTTCAGGCAGTACCACTTTGGCCCGGGCCAATGCTATCCTGCCCAGAGCAGTTAAGGAATGATGGCTGACGCCCCGGTGCCTTGCCCGGGGATCGGCAAAGCTAATTCGTGGTACAGCTACAGACAATCCTTCCATAACATGTACGGCATTGATCATTTCACCCTGTTCCACCCCGGTAAAGCCCAGTCTGGTTCCTGTCCCGACAATGCCGGGACCCATCCCGATGATAACCAGATCTGCCTTGGCCGCAACCTTCGCTGCCGCCAAGCCCGTGTAAATATTGACAGCTTCCAGGTCGCCCCCGAAGGCGTGTCCAATGGTTATGGTTTTTGCAATCCACCCTTTGCCTGTCAAATTGCGGACCATTTTACTGAACCAGATAGGCAGGGCCGCACCATCCGTCATAATATAGGCCGTTCTGATTTTCGGGCTGATAGCCCTGATCCCCGCTGCTATCAGGGGCAACATGCTGTGCAAAGTACTGACGATGACCGGCAAGCCCTCAACAGATGCACAGGCATTTATGGCCTCATGATAAGGACTCTCCTCTTCTTCCACGGCCAGGCACTTTACCTGCCCCGGCGTATACCGCAACTTCATAATGTGCCCGGCTTCTTCGGTATCAGTCTCCCGGACAGATAAATTGGCCATCACAAAATGCCAGCCGCCGCTACCCAGCGATTTATGTACAGCCGTAGTGTTCAGCACTACCACATCACCTTCTGCCACGGGACCGGTTAATAAATTGTAGTTCACCGCCCTGGCTTCGCCGCCTTCGACAGCAACCAGGACTTCCTTCATCACAGGGTTTTCGGTCAACACCTTGACCACCTTGCCCTGCCTGATTCTGATCATTTTTATACCTCCGAACCATTTGCTGAAATCACTTGCACAATTTCCACCAGGTATCTGGCATTTAATACCAAGTCCTCTATGGTAATATATTCCTCCGTGGAGTGCACTTTATTCATGCCAATACCCAGGTTAGCCGTCGGGATACCTTTACCGTTAAAAATGTTGGCATCGCTTCCCCCGCCGGTGCTGATCAGCTTTGGCTCCCGGCCCAGTTTTTTGGCCGCCTGTACTGCAAATTTCACCGCCGGGTCCGTTTCTGCCAGGTTTAGATGGGGATAGAGAAACTCCTTTTCTATTTCTACCCTGGCCCCGGCCTCCCGGGCAGTTTCTTCAAGCACGCCACACATTTGCGCTACCTGTTTTTCCAGGGTGTCCGGGTCAATACTCCGGGCTTCCCCTTCAATGTTGACCATGTCAGGGATAATGTTAGTCGCTTTTCCACCGTTGATGATACCAATATTGGCAGTGGTCTGGTGGTCAATCCGCCCCAGTTTCATCTTGCTGATGGCCCTGGAAGCAACCACGATGGCATTTACGCCCTCCTCGGGGCTGATACCCGCATGGGCTGCCTTGCCATATATTACGGCCTTAATTCTGTACTGGGCCGGTGCTTTCGTGATTATGGTCCCGGCTGAACCGTCACAATCAAGGACATAGCCAAACCGGGCGGTTAGTTTATCAAAATCCAGGCGTTTCACACCCTGCAAGCCGCATTCTTCGGCCACGGTGAACACCAATTCTATGTCACCATGTTGAATATTTTTTTCCTGAAGTACCCGGATGCACTCCAGTATAGCAGCAATACCGGCTTTATCATCAGCACCCAAAACAGTGTCTCCGGCAGAAGTTATCACCCCGTCTTTAACAACAGGCTCAATCCCCCGGCCCGGCTCCACGGTATCCATATGGGCGCACAGCATGATGGCGGGTATCCCTTCGGCATTGCCGGGTAGCCTGGCAATAAGGTTGCCGCACCCGGAATTAAGCATTTCGCCGGCCTTGTCTTCGTAAACAGTTAAACCCATGCCGGTTAAGCGGTTTTTCAACCAGTCGGCAAAGTTCCGCTCATTGTATGAGGCGGAGTCAATCTTAACCATTTCACAAAACTCGTCCGTTATCCGTATTTGGTTAACCATCAGAATGCCTCCCATTATGTTATTAGCTGCCTGCCGTCTACCGATATATGGCGGCAGCCGAAAACAGATTGGCTCATTGATTATATTCTACCTGAATTTTTTTCTATATTCCATATTTTATATGAAATTCACCCATCCCCTTTGTCCGCCGGTCGCCAGATTTGGTACCACAATTATAAAACAATCATTGCTCCGAAGTAGGAATTTACAGTACTTAAATATTCCGAAATCTACCGGATGAAACAATCTCTTATGCGGCAATTAGGTTAACATAAAAAATTCCCCACCGGTACCTGGGGAAAAATCTTTACAACTGAGGAATTTCCTTTTGCAAAAAACATCTTAAGGAAAATCGGTTTTGTTCAATCTCTGGGTTGCGAAGTCTAGTTAAATTTCAAAAGACTACTAACGTTGAAGGATTAACACCTTCACCCAGTTTAATGTTGCCAATGATTTTACTTAATTTTAAATCTACTACCGAAATCTTACCAGTATTATAATTGCTAACAAACAAATAATTATCTTTAATGGCCATTCCTGCTGGTCCACTAAATCCTTTGATTTTACCAACTACTTTATCTGTATTTGTGTTAAAAACAGTTATTGTATCGCCGGAATCACCTCCATTATTGTGAGTTATATATGCCATCCCATCTTTGTTTATGACAATTTTATTACAGTCAGGCAAATCTAGTTTTATTTCCTTCAAAAATGTTCCATCAGTATTATAAATACTTACTTTGGGTTCTTTGCAGCCTTCGTATTTGAGGTTATTAAAGCTACTAACCATATAAATTTTCCCGTTAGGGGCTATCTTAAGATCTGTGGGGCAAAAATTTAGACCTTTTGGTGTTAAAACTTTGATTTCTTGTGTATTTCTTTTGATAGATGCAATATAATTATTTGGCACATCTTTATAACCTAAGTCTATTGCGTCTACACAAACGTAAATATAATTACCTTTAATGTCATATCCATAAAACGATCCCTTGAGACTAAAGGGTTTAATTACTTCATCTTTTTCAGTATCAATTATTTTAAACGGCGTTCCTGAAGGATTGTATGGTGCAGGTTGCAAAATGAACATTACATAAGCCTTCTTTTTACCAGGGTCGAATATAATATCCTGCGCACCATATTTATCTTTAATTTTAATAGTATTGATAATATCGCCATTTTTCAGTACAACAATCCTACCCTTCTGAATTTCGCCATTACTACCGTAATTCGAACAATAAATTTTATTTTCACTTACTTTATATATATGGTTGGCGTTCAAACCTTTTTTTCTAAGCTGAATCTGTTTAACATTGTACTTAAAATTACCTTTATCAAGACTAAATATTTCAATATAACTCACATCTCCCAAATTATCAGCATACAAACTATATTTCAGATTGCTGATCAGTTTTGTATTCGTTTCACTATGGCCACATCCACTACTTAAAAAAGAAGTATTAACATTACAAGAATCAGATATGTTGTTTTTTTCAACATTCGATACTCCCCTTATATTGTTATGAGAGGTATGGAATCCCATACCTCTCATGTTTTAAATTTTTATGAAAAGTACAACCAGGAAATAACATTGTTGCTATTATAAATGTCAACAGGTAAACACCAGTACCCGCCATCTGCTGTCGATTAGCAAAATAACCTCTCCCGAACCAGTGAGATTTTTTCAAAATCAAACAACCTGAACAATTTTTCGACACCCTGGCATTTTGATATAATTTTGGCAAAATGTTTGGGGTGATTTACTTGATACTACCGTATGATTTTAGCATTTCAATTGATGAGTACGCGGAGCGCGGGAAAAAGAACGATTTCCCGGAGATTGATCAGTGCCCTTGTTGTAAAGGGCGGACGCGTCTGGCCCGGCATGGTTTCTACTGGCGGAATGCCATCACCGCCGCGAAACAATACCGGTTGCCGATTTGCCGGCTGATATGCCCTTCCTGCAAAAAAACGGTCTCACTACTGCCATCGTTTTTGCTCCCATATTTCCAGCATGCCGTTGATGTTATCCTGGAGAAGTTGCACAACAGCCTGATATACAGGAAAATCACCGGCTATCATTAACTTGTGCTATTCTACCGGAACCGGTTTCTCCAGAACCTAAACCGGATGGAACCATGGATGGTTAACCGGTTAACCTCCTGAAAAAGGAGGGATTTTATGCAGGAAATAGATCAGGAAAAGGTAGCGTTATTCCGTTACGGTCTCATTGCGCCCATTTTAAACGGCCAGGTTGCCAACCAGAAGGAGTACCTGGCAGAAGTAGCGGGTAAAGTTCATCAGGTGCCCCACTACGGGCCTAAGGAGTTTACGCCCAAAACGCTGGCGGGCTGGCTTCTGGCCTACCGCCGGGCCGGGTTTGATGGGCTTAAGCCCAAGCAACGCTCCGACCAGGGTCAGTCCGGGAAACTCACCCGGGAGCAGGAAGAACATCTGCTGGCTTTGCGCCAGGAACTGCGGGATATGCCAGTGTCTGTCTTTTATGACCGGCTGGTGGACAAGGGTGAAATACTGCCCAGGGATGTTTCCTATGCCACAGTCTACCGTATCCTTAGAAAACATGGGATGATTGGCAAAGAATCAGTCAGGTCCCCTGAACGGAAGCGTTTGCTTATGATACAGTCAACACTCTCTGGCAGGGGGATATGCCGGTTGGGCCGTATCTGGTGCTGAACGGGCGGAAGACTAAGACTTTTCTTTTCGCTTTTATCGATGACTGTTCGAGGTTGGTGCCTTTTGCCCAGTTCTTTTTTTCAGAGAAGTTTGATTCCCTGCGGACAGTGTTTAAAGAGGCATTGATCCGCCGGGGGGTACCAAGGATTGTGTATGTTGATAACGGTAAAATCTACCGTTCCGATACCTTCCAGATCGCCTGTGCCAGCCTGGGTATCGCCCTTACCCATACCCAGCCTTATGACGCGGCCAGCAAAGGCAAGATTGAGCGGTTCTTCGGCACTGTCAAGACGCGGTTTATGCCGCTTCTGAAATCCCGGCCGGCTAATTCCCTTGATGAGTTAAACTGCCGGTTCTGGCAGTGGCTGGAGGAGGATTATCACCGGAAGATTCATGCTTCACTGGGGATGAGTCCGCTGGATATGTATTTGTCCCAGGCCAGCCGGGTGCAGATGGTGGAAGATTCGGCTTCCTTAGACCCGCTGTTCTTAAAACGCGAAAAACGCAAGGTGAAGCATGATGGGACTATTTCCGTCAATAACAAACTTTATGAGGTGCCCCCACGTTTTATCGGCCAGAGGATTGAGGTCCGCTTTGACGATGACGAGGTCTATGTCTATGAGGACAGCCAGGCTGTCGCAAAGGCCGTGCCGGTTAATTTCGCTGACAATGCCAGGGTGAAACGGGAGCGTGCCCTCTCCTTCCAGGAGATGCTCTCAGGAAAGGAGGGGTAACCCATGTACCGTTCTTTTTATTCACTGGCCAAATACCCTTTGCCAAGGAAATTAAAACATCTGATTCCTTTCCTTCTGCCGCTTTTGCCGAGACTACTGCCCGGCTGGAGTTCTGAAAAAGACCCGCGGGATGGGATTGATCGTTGGCGAGCCGGGAGCAGGCAAGACCTTTGCTCTGCGGGCTTTTGCTGAGAGTCTGAATCCTTCACTTTACAAGGTGATATATTTTCCCTTGTCCACCGGTACGGTAATGGATTTTTACCGGGGCCTGGAGGCAGGTCTTGGCGAGAAACTGAAGTTCTGCAAGGTTGACCTATTTCACCAGATTCAGCATGCTGTCCAGGTGTTCTTCCGGGAACGGAAGGTCACACCGGTGTTTATCTTAGATGAAATGCAGATGGCCAAAGACCTGTTCTTTTGTGACCTGAGCATCCTCTTTAACTTTGGCATGGACTCGGAAAACCCCTTTATCCTTGTTCTGTCAGGTCTCCCTAATCTGCTCGAACGGTTGACGCTGAATCAAAACCGGCCATTGTTTCACAGGATTATGATGCGTTACAAGATAGAACCGTTGAGCAGGGAAGAGGTGGCGGGTTACATCCGGCACCATATGCCGGCGCCAGGCATGCAAAAGCGGCGCTAAATTAATTTGCAAAATCACACTATATGTACCGACTGCCTGGTGGACGCCGTCACCCGCCAGCAGCACACTATTGACGCCACTACTGTTGCCCGGGTTATTGCCGAACGCCAGTGACTTGTCTCAGCCCTCTGACAAAGAGGGCTGTTTTTCACCATTTCTACTGTCAATGGCAGTTGAAACTAAACATTTCTAAAATGTCATGCATTTCGGGAAATGCCCACTTCTAACTGCCATTGACGGCTGGAATGCCACTGACAAATAGCTCAGGAAGCGACAATTTTAAATGAACTCCTTTTGTGTTGTTATACTAATATTTTATTTTTTTATTTCTAAATCACTTTTCATCATCATTCTAAAATTTACTTCCAGGTAATAGGAGAAATTTCTTCACCTGTTATTTTCCATTTATCGATAATCTTAGATAAGGTAAACTTCACATGGTTGCTGCCAGTTGAATTTAAGTCACTTGTTTTTGTCCAAATTATGTCTGCTTCCGCAGTGGCCAACTCCCCGTTAATATTAATTACAACATTTTCTATTTTTGAAATGCTTCTAATCTCATTAAGTTCTTTTACCTGATTAATTCCTTGTTCTACTAAGGGATCAATATAAATTTCGGATAAATCCTTAGTCGTAGCCTGGTTATCTAGCTGAAGGTAAATAGCCTTATTTATTACACCTTGAATCGCAGCTATTTCTTTAGCGTTTGGTTTGTATATAAAACCAACAATACCCCAAAGCATCAAGCTAGAAACTGTTACAATTACGATACTTTGTAAAAGACTTTTTCGTGTTACCATTTTGTTCACCCTTTTATTGCAACTATTTTTAAAAATACAATTTTTATATTAAATAAGCCCTCTACTTTTTGTAGAGGACTTATTGTTCAATATTAGGGACCCTGGCCAGGCAAGTAATTCCACTCTTCACCAGTAATTTTCCATTTGCCGTCAATTTTATCAAGAGTAAATTTATAATGTGCAACGCCTTCCCAGGTTTTGTCACCGTCACCATTTTTTCTGACACTTTTCATAAATTTTCTTATATCAGCTTCTGCAGTTGCTTTGTCTCCGTTTATATTCGCTGTAAAATTTTCAATCTTCCTTACTCCGCCATCTTTGACCCGAAATTCATTTAACTCTTGATACGGAATTGCTCCTTTCAGTTGAGCAATACGGTCATTTAAAAGAGGGCCGCTATAATATTTTGACAATTCGGCAACAAACTTATCGTTCATCTTATTCTTCACATCATCGGGTACTTTGTCGAAGACTGAGTTGTAAGGGGCAGGAGCAATATCTAGACTATTAAATGTATGCACACCTTTGGTTATTACCTTTTCAATCTCAGCAATATCCTTTGCTTCATCTTTATCAACAAAACCAAGACTGGCCCAAATCATTAATCCTGCAATGGTGACAATTGCAATGCTTATTAGCAAACCTTTTTTATTGAAAGTGTTTGAATTCATTTAATCTCCTCCTTTCTAATCTAATTAGGCCTCAGAACCGTAATCGTCATAGTCTTGTAATCGCTATAATAATTAAGATTCCATATTACATGATAATAATCTTTAGTATGTTGATCCTGTAAGTCTCCATACTGTCCATTGCTGGGGGCAGTGCTCTCATCTTTTCCATATGTACTTACCAAAATAGCAGCATGGTCACTTTTACCGTTGCTATCCAAATCATACATCAGAACATCACCTACAGCAGTGGTTGATACGTTATTTGGCGGAGTTGGATAACTATCATCAGTTCTAGCACTATATCTTGCGATTAAAGTTGCAGCAGGATTTTCTTTTAAGTAGTTCGCAAAAATACTGGCATTTACCCAACTATAAGACCAGGAATCCCAAAGTATACCCTGCAGTATTATAGTTTTTCCAATACTTATCTGCGTATGTCTTTGCTGCAAATCCATTGTAAGCATAAGCATTAACGCCAAAAACGAGAGTTAACAGGCTGACCACGAGAAACAAAGAACAGACCTTTTTGCTTGTTACTTTCACTTTTTCCTACCTCCCTTTTATTATATTGATTTAGGTTCCTACATATCAATAAAAATGTTTGCGGGCCATGACAGCTTCGCTTGTATTACCCCTAGTAATATGCAAACGAACATAGGCTACGCATCTCTGGCCAGGTCAACCCCCGGAGCAAAAAAATTCCCACCCGGTTTGAAATACAACCTGGTAGGAATTTTTTTGAGCCTATGGCAGCCGAACGGCTGGGGTTTGATTAAGAAATACAATTATAAAGTTTTTTCCGCCTAATATTTTTAAGAAATATGAGTTATCTTAATGTGAACCTTAGTAAAAATGTTAAATTTTATGTTAGCATTTATATTGATACAGTTACTAGGCGGATATTAGTCAAACGTAAGCGCGGCAAGTGATTGTAGCGGTTGACGCTTTTGGGCGATGACCATCTCCTCGCCATCAGATGTGTTTCCCCAACACATTTGATGAACTTACCTCCTGGCTAAGCAACTTATCCCCTATTCTGTTGTTTTCCGAACTATCTCCGCCCCAAGCTCCAGAGCCTGCCTGTTCAGAGGAATCAAGTTATGCCTGCGCTCAGGAAGAACTTTTTTCAGAGATTCTATGATCGAATCAATGGTCACCACTTTGGTCATTTCTATATATGCTCCCAGCAGCACTATATTGGCCACCTTGCCGTTACCCAGTTTTTCGGCCATTTCGTTGCCGGGGATCTCGAGAACCCTGATGTCCTGGCGGATTGCTTTTTGGGAAACCAGAGAACTGTTTATAAGCATCAAGCCGCCCGGTTTCAGCATCGGTTCAAACTTAGCCAATGACGGCTGGTTCATAATAATGACCGATGAAGGCTCGGTGAAAACAGGTGAACTGATTTCTCTGTCAGAAATAGTCACAGAGCAGTTGGCGGTACCACCGCGCATTTCCGGCCCATAGGAGGGAATATAAGCCACATGCTTGTCCTCGATCATTCCGGCATAGGTCAGCAACTGCCCCATGGACATAACACCCTGGCCGCCAAATCCGGCAATTATCAATTCCTCCAGCATTACTTGGCCACCTCCCCGGAAACCTTATATTCACCTAAGGGGTAGTAAGGCAGCATGTTTTCTTCCAGCCATTTCACCGCTTCTACAGGCGGCAAACCCCAGTTGGTCGGGCAGGTTGACAAAATTTCCACAATCGCAAAACCCTCATTGTTCATCTGTACTTCAAAGGCCTTTTTAATAGCCTTTTTTGCTTTGAGAATATTGGCCGGGTTATGCACGGAAACCCTGACAGCATAAGCAACTCCGTCCAACACGGACAGCATTTCTGTCATCCGCACGGGATAGCCGTTCACATCCTTGTCCCGGCCGTAAGGAGTGGTGGTGGATTTCTGTCCGATCAGGGTCGTAGGCGCCAATTGACCGCCCGTCATGCCGTAAATAGTATTGTTGATAAACAGAACCGTAATTTTTTCTCCCCTGGCAGCGGCATGTACGATCTCTGCCGTTCCTATCGCTGCCAGGTCGCCGTCCCCCTGGTAGGTGAAAACTACACTGTCGGGATGAACACGCTTAATACCGGTGGCTACGGCAGGAGCCCTCCCGTGGGAAGCCTGTTGGCAATCAATATCCCAGTATTCGTAAGCAAAAACAGCACATCCGACAGGAGCAATACCTATGGTTTTCTCTTGGATGCCAAGTTCATCAATCACTTCTGCCGCCAGCCTGTGAACCACACCATGGGTACACCCGGGGCAATAATGCATTTGTTTATCTGTCAGGGCTTTAGGCCTGGTGAAAACCTTCTTCATTACCGGTTACCCCCTTCCAGTATCTTTTTCATTTCCGCAAAAATCTCCGCTTTAGTCGGTACTATCCCACCGGTCCGGCCAAAGAAATATACAGGTTTTTTACCGTTAACGGCCAGGCGGACGTCTTCGACCATCTGCCCGGTGCTCATTTCTACCGCCATAAAAGCATCGGCATGTTCAGCCACCCTGCTGAACGGTTCATCGGGGAAAGGCCATAAGGTTATCGGCCTGATTAAGCCGGCTTTAATACCCTCCTGCCGGGCCTGGTCAACAACGGCTTTGCAAATTCGGGCCGTCGTCCCATAAGCTGCCAGGACTATTTCCGCATCGGCGGTGAAATATTCTTCACAGCGCTTTTCCTTGGCGGCAATTTCATCATACTTGGCCTGCAGCTTTGCGCAATGCCTGGCCAGGTCTTCGGGAACAATGTACAGAGAATTGATAATGTTTCTTTCTCTGCCTTTCGCTCCCGTAGTGGCCCAGGGTTTGTCCGGACCCTGCTTAGCTTCCTGCACTTTGAACTCGACAGGTTCCATCATCTGGCCTAAAATACCATCACCCAGTATCATCACCGGATTCCTGTACCGGTCTGCCACGTCAAAGGCTTCAATAGTCAGGTCCACTAATTCCTGGACAGAAGCCGGTCCGTAGACAACCAGCCGGTAATCGCCATGACCGCCGCCCTTGGTGGCCTGGAAATAATCCGATTGAGCGGGGGCAATATTCCCTAAACCCGGGCCGCCCCTGACCATGTTCACGATAACACAGGGCAGTTCAGCCCCGGCAATATAAGAAATACCTTCCTGTTTCAGGCTTATGCCCGGGCTGGATGACGATGTCATCACCCTTGCTCCGGCACCGGCTGCTCCATAAACCATATTAATTGCTGACGTTTCGCTTTCGGCCTGTATAAATGTACCCCCGACTTGAGGTAATCTCTTGGCCATGTATTCAGGGATTTCATTCTGCGGTGTAATGGGGTAACCGAAAAAGAATTTACAGCCACCTAATATGGCTGCTTCTGCTACAGCCTCATTGCCTTTCATCAATACCTTGCCCAACTTAATTCTCCTCCTTCTCCACTTCAATTGCCACATCGGGACACATCACTGCACACAGGGCGCAGCCCTTGCACTTGGACTGGTCAGTAACTACTGCCGGGTGATAGCCGGCGGCGTTTAAATGTTTGGCCATTTCTATCAAGCCCTGTGGACACGCGGTGGTACAAAGTTCGCAGCCCTTGCAGCGTTCCTCGTGAATAATAGCTCGTCCTTTTGCCATCTCTACTCCTCCTTTGTGCCAAATTCTATAGCGAAAATTATATTTTTTTAACGTAAAAAAAGAAAGCCCCATGGGTTTCTTTTAATTATACTACCATAATACTGAAAAATCATCCCCTGAAATTAACAAGTTACTCCCAGGGGGCTAACATCGACCTGTCAATCTCTAAAACAGGCTGCGATATGGCTTTTAATGCGGAGCAGTAAGTAAATTTCTTTTCGACAGCAAGGAATTTCACAGGCAGTTCCAAAGACCGGGCCATTTCCAGCACTTTGTTGTGTCCGGCGATAATATCAGCAAGCGTAGTTTCACTCAGCAAATTAGGGTTGCTTACCAGGGCCGTAACTTTTAACCGGCTGGCTGCTTCTATCCTTTCCAGAATCGGCCGGACTTCCGTTACTCCGGTGGTAAAAGGCCGGAAGGGATTGATAACAAAAAACATTTCGTATGCGTCGTCAGAAATATGATTGCGGAACCTTCCGGCAGCCCTGGCCCCGATTTCATCGCCACCAAGGTCAATGATGACCCTGGCGGCATGATTCTTTAGCACACCGTTAATACGTGGTGAAAAAGCAGGCAAATCAGTATCAAAACAGTCTTCAACAGAAGCAAGGACTGTGATGCCTGCCTTGTCCAGGAAATTTTTCGCTTCCCTGGACCGGAAGTATGGATTCACAAAATCCAGGTCAACTAAAGTCGTTTCCGCGCATATATCTTTGGCCCGCAAAGCATAGTTAATCGATATTTCTGTTTTTCCGCTGCCATAATGGCCGGTGAATATGGTAATTCTTTTCTGTGCGTAATCAATTGCCATCTCTGTACCTCATATTTTGGCGAAAATTTTTATTGTCGTGTGATTTTGCCTTTATAATGGGCGCCCACACTAATGCCGCCTTTCATACTACTGCTTGTTCTTATCTTGCTCCCTTATTTCTACCCTACGTATTTTGCCGCTGATGGTTTTGGGCAGTTCATCCACAAATTCTATAATCCGTGGATACTTATATGGCGCAGTCACTTTTTTCACATGTTCCTGCAGTTCCTTGACCAGGTCATCGCTGGGGGTGTAATTTGGGGTCAAAACCACAGTAGCCTTAACTACTTGACCTCTGACAGGGTCAGGGACACCCGTTATCGCACATTCAAGAACAGCCGGGTGCTCCAGAAGCGCACTTTCAACTTCAAAGGGCCCGATCCGGTACCCTGAACTCTTAATCACATCATCGGCCCTACCCACAAACCAGTAGTAACCGTCCTCATCGCGCCATGCCATATCCCCGGTATAATAGATATCATCGTGCCACACCTTTTTGGTTAATTCCGCATCCCGGTAATAGCCGTCGAACATACCAAAGGGTTTTCCTCCTTTGGTGCGGATAACAATCTGACCTTCTTCCCCCACATCGCAAGAATTTCCGTTCTCATCAATTAAATCCACATCATAACCCGGGGCCGGTTTACCCATGGAACCCGGCTTCGGTTTTAACCAGGGAAAAGTGGCAATTGTTACCGTTAATTCGGTCTGACCATAACCCTCCATAAGTTTAATACCTGTTGCTTTTAGCCATTGCTCGTATACTTCGGGATTTAAAGGTTCACCGGCGATAGAACAATGTTCCAGCTTGCTAAGGTCAAACTGGCTTAAGTCTTCTTTGATAAAGAACCGGTAGATTGTCGGGGGAGCGCAAAATGTGGTAACGCCGTATTTTTCTATTGCCTTTAGAAGATTTTTCGGAATAAATTTGTCAAAGTCATAAACAAACACTGCACTGCCACAAATCCACTGGCCATATATTTTACCCCATACAGCTTTGGCCCACCCCGTTTCCGCGACAGTCAGGTGTAGCCCGCCCTCCTTAACCTGTTGCCAGTACTTGGCTGTCAGGATATGGCCCAGGGGGTATGTAAAATTATGCTGCACCATCTTCGGCATTCCCGTAGTGCCGGAAGTAAAGTATAAGAGCATAATATCCTCATTTTGAGGAGCTTCTGCTCCAACAGGCCTTTCAAAAATTTCCGAGGCCTTTTCCAGTTCACTGTTAAAGTCGATCCAGCCGTCACGCTGACCGCCTACGGCAGCTTTGAGTACAAGCGTTGGGGATTTTTTCTCCGCTTCATCCACATGTGTTAAAACTTCTTCATCGGCTACGGCTACTACCATTTTTATGTCGGCAGCATTGTTTCTGTAAACTAAATCTTTTGTGGTCAGCAAGTTAGTTGCGGGGATACATATTGCCCCGATTTTATGCAACGCCAGCAAGCAGAACCAGAATTCGTAACGCCTTTTTAAAATAAGCATTACCGGGTCCCCTTTTTTAATGCCCAGCGATTTAAAAAAGTTGGCCGCTTTATTGCTATAACGCTTCATCTGGGCAAAAGTAAAAACGGCTTCTTCGCCCTTATCATCGCACCAGACCATAGCCACCCTGTCTGGGTTTTCTTGAGCCATAAAGTCTACCACGTCATAAGCAAAGTTAAAATTACCGGGTATATTAATCTTGAAATTTTCAACAAAATCCTCGTACGAATCAAAATTCTCCCTTGAAATGAATTTTTCCAGCATCCGTCCTACCTCCGTCACTTGTTCAGTTCAAATTTTTATAAAATAATGGCCAAGAACTTAGCCGGCTTGTTGTTCATTGCCTTCATGCCATGTTTATAGCCCGAATCAAAAAATAATGAATCTCCTTCATTGAGTATGACCTCATGCCCGTCAATAATTACTTTGAGGGTGCCCTCAAGCACATAGTTGAATTCCTGACCGGGATGGAAATTATAGCTGACAGGCCCGTCAACGAGGTCTGGTTCAACAGTAACCAGGAAAGGCTCGGCCTTTTTGTGCACAAAATTAAAAGCCAGGTTTTGGTACTTATACTCTTTCCTCCTGTCAACGCTTACGCCTTTGCCTTTTCTTACCACTGAATAGATATGCAGCCTGGGGCTTTCACCCGTCAGGATCTCCGTTAGCTCCACATTGAATTTGTTGGCAACTTCATAAAGGAAACTCACGGGAATGTCAACCTCGCCGCTTTCGTATTCCTGGTAAGTTTCTTTTGAAACGCCGAATTCCTGAGCCAGGGTTTCCAAAGAAATGCCGGAAATTTCCCTGAGCTCTCTTATGCGTGCAGCAATTTGCTTTAATTGCTCTGACATTGAAACCATCCTTTCTATACTTTGGAAAAATATATCTTGACTACATTTGGGAAAGTGCTATACATTAAAAATTGGTATGTTTATTCGACAGATATCTCAATTTTCCTTTTAAACTTGTGAATTTTTAAAAAATTGTCTTTGTTAAAGGCAAGTCCGTTCGGAAAAAAACATTTTGTCAAGGGAGAATCTCCATGCTTGAAATTAAAAGGTCCAAGTCACCTGTTCGGGCAGTTGTTTAACGACTCACAGCCGTTAATTTTATAGGTAACTTGGACTCGGGGGAAATCAAAGTACGTAAATCATTTGAAATTGGACTTTAGTCTGTTTTTCATTAAGAACGGGCAGCTATTTTCATAGTCTCCCCATGGGCCGCAGACGGGCTCAGTTGTAACTTTTCTTCCTCTTTGCTGGCAAACAATACAGCCATGGCTATGGAAGCCATTTTTGTTTCATGCGAGTCGGCGCGGGAAGGTAAAGTGGCAGGAACTCTGGCCCCTACTATAAGGCCTATGATATTGGCCCCCGCCAAGAAACCGATGGATTTGTATAATACGTTGGCGGCATCTATATTGGGCAGCACCAGAATATCGGCCTGGCCGGCCACTGGGCTGACGACGCCTTTAGCCAGCGCCGCTTCCTTTGATAAAGCCAAATCCAGAGAAAGAGGTCCGTCAATAATACAATCTTTTATCTGACCCCTTTCCGCCATTTTGGAAAGGATAGCCGCATCGATGGTGCTGGGCATATCGGGATTAACTAATTCTTGGCCCGAGATAACGGCTACTTTGGGCTGGGGAATTTTCAAAGACCGAGCCACGCAAACGGCGTTTTTCACCATGACAATTTTTTGCTCCAGGGTGGGCATGATGTTCAGGCCGGCATCCGTCATCAACATCAGGCGGTTGTATGCCTTTGCTTCAAAAACCGTCACATGGCTTAGTCCCCGGCCAACCCTGAGGCCGGTATCTTTATCCAGGATCCCTTTTAAATACACAGGTGACTTTATTGCACCTTTTACCAAAATATCAGCCTTATCTTCACGTACCAACTGAACGGCCCTGCGCACAGCATCTTCCGGTTCGACTTCATTAATAACTTCAAAATTACTTATATCGATTTTTCTTTCGCGGGCAATCCTTGATATTTCGGCCGCATCGCCCACCAATACCGATTCGGCAATGCCCATCTCGTAACATTCCCGGGCAGCCGCCAGTACCCCGCCATCCTGAGCCACTGCTATGGCGGCCCTTTTAGGCCTGCATTTTCTGGCCTCAGCAAGCAATTCCTGAAAGTCTTTCATATCCTTCACCATCCTGTTATTCAACCCGATTTTGTTTATTTGAAGATTTCTTATTGCAATTCCCATGCCAACTTTAAATTTTTATAAAATTGTCGTATTTTCAGTCTATTTACGTTTTCTGACTAATTTTTTTATTGAATGCGAAATTATTTGCACGCAACAATTTTCGTGGTATGAACTCTATTTCATAGATATACCATGCCGTTCCAGCTTGTAATACAAACTCCTGTTGGAAATACCTAACATTCTGGCGGCTTTCGTTTTATTGCCACCCGCTGTTGCCAGCGCCTGCTGAAGAACCTTTTTTTCGACGGCAGCCAATACCTCTTCAAGAGACCCATCCAAGGCAGGTACCGGAATACTTTGTTCCGCTTTTTGCGCCTGCCACTGGGGGCCTGCTGCCCTGCCCAGGGCCGGAACATGGTGCGGCAGAATTGTTGTCTCGTTATACTTCATATTTATGATGGTCCGGCTGATGATATTTTCCAGTTCCCGCACGTTTCCCGGCCAGTCATAATGCATCAGTACATCAAGGGCTTCCGGCGTTATCTCAGCAACCTTCCGTCCATATTCCAGACTGTATTTTCTGCATAAGTGATCGATCAGCAAAGGAATATCCTCTTTCCTGGCCCGCAGGGGAGGTACAAAAATTGGCACCACATTCAGCCTGTAGTACAAGTCTTCCCTAAAAGTCCCTTCACTCACCCGCTGTTCAAGGTTGGCATTCGTCGCCGCAATTACCCGCACGTCGACAGGCACAGGTTTGGTTCCGCCCACCCGCACAATCTCTTTCTCCTGCAGCACCCGTAAAAGTTTTGCCTGAACGCTGGGGTTTACTTCTCCTATTTCGTCCAGGAAAATGGTTCCCCCGTCGGCTTCCTCAAAGTAGCCTTTTTTACCGCTTTTTACGGCTCCTGTAAATGCCCCTTCCACATACCCAAACAGCTCACTTTCCAGTATTGGCTCAGCAATAGCTGCGCAGTTAACCCGTACAAAAGGTCCGCGGCGCCGTACACTGGCATTGTGAATAGCATGGGCAAATAATTCCTTGCCCGTGCCACTTTCTCCCCGAAGCAGAACTGTTGCCGGTGTCTCTGCCGCCCGCTTGGCCTGGTCAATGGCAGAAGCCATGAGCTCACAGGAACCAATGATATCGTCAAAAGTATATTTAGCAGTCATGCGCCTGATCAGGCTTTTTACTTTATCCAATTCATCGGATAACCGCTTAATTTCGGAAATATCATGGATGATCCCCACACTGCCCTTCAATTTGTCACCGATCAGGATTGGGGCCACATTTACCACCACTTCACGACGGAACCGTCCTACCTTCATCGGAACTCCTCTTACTGCCTTCCGGGTCTTCAGTACCTGCATGTGCACACTTTCTCCTTCCGCAATATCAATGGTAGCAGGCTTATGCAAAACCTCTTCCGGTTTAAGCCCCGTAATCCTGGTATAAGCAGGGTTCACCAATATGTTCAGGCCATTTTCATCACAAACTGAAATAGCATCCTGAGTAGAATTTATGATAGCCTCCAGCAGACTGCGCATTTCCATCACATCGGTAATCTGCTCCGACAAAGCTGTAATCTCGGTAACATCGCGAAATACAGCCACGGCACCAATGATTATTCCATTCTCATCCCGTACCGGTACCCGGTTGGTGATTATTTTGGTGTTTCCCAGCAACTGGCTTTGATTTAATTCCGCGCAACCCGTTCTCATTACTTCAAATAACTTCGTTGTGGGAATAACCTCCTTGATATTTTTTCCGATAACTTCCTCTGCCTTAAAACCGGTTATTTTTTCAGCAGCCCGGTTAAAGATATTTATTTTGCCGTCAAGCCCGATACCAATCATGGCATCATGGGTAACATTCATAATGACTTCCATCTCTGCCCTGCTAATGTCTTGACCCATAACTACCTCCTTAAACTATGAAATCTTATGCATACATATTCACTGTCAACAGGAATTACTCCTGCAATTTTTTGCAGAAATAAGAGAGGTGTTTAACAAGGCCAAAACTGCCAACAAAACTAAGTGGCAATTAGTTTTAGACCGTTAAACACCTCTCCTGAAAAAGGGTGTTCTCATAGGTACGTTGAGGATTGCGGCAAACGCACAACGCAGCCGGAGAAAGTTTTTCTCAGCTTGCTAAATTCTCTACTTTTCCCTGCCGATCATGTCAATAAACTTTAAAACCCGGTTGTTTTCAATAGTCCTGGTGAGAGAAAACTTCTCAGTGTATAAATGAAACAATACAAGCAAACCAAAGTATACCAACTTTGAAATAAGGGGTAAAACAAGTACCGCCAGGAGACCCACAGATATCCCCAATACATTGGAACCAGTATCGCCCATCATGGTTTGTGCTTTCAGGTCAAAGGGCAGGTAAGCCAAAACAGAACCTGTGAGAATGCCCAGCAACCAAACTTCCTCTTGGTTATAGCCAAAAGCCACCAAAAAGGCAGCCAATAGCAAGTACCCTTTAATAGCCCGGCCCGGTCGCAAATCGAGCAGGTTTATAGCATTGGCAGAAAGGGCAATTATGAAAGTGTTAAGCAGCACCAGCAGGATGTCCTGTATCTTTTCAATTTTTATCAGTGCTAGGCTGATCAAAAGAGAAACCATGCCGCCGGCCAGAGCTTTAAGAGCCCCTGTTGTCAATTCCCCTTCGACCAGCAGTTTTTTCAAATGACCTTTTAGCCCTGAAGCTTCCCGTGATCCGAAAACATCATCTACCAATCCCAGCAAAGCCATACTAAAAGCGGCGAATAAGAAAAGTAGAGTATTCCTGGCCTGGTCCGGCTGCAATAAAATCCAGACTGAACCGGTGACTAATAGAGCCAGCGCAAAAACGATACCAACTCCAAGCGGAATCATATCTCCCCGGAAATTGGGCCGGACGAAATCGGCCTTGGCCAGCATTTTTCCGATTACGGGAACTGTGGAATATGTAACCATATAAGCCAGACTAATTACAATTATGCCATAGATAACCATTTTTCACCTCATTATCAACCGGCGGGCCAGTACTTTCGATACATGCATAAACTGTTTCCCCCGGTGCATAAAACCGCGCAGATCTCGCCCTGTTTCGGCATGAGTCATATTTACATCTACTTCCAAAATTTTATAGCCCTTTCTGGCTATATCGATAGTTAGACCAACTTCTACCCCGTATCCGGAAGAAAAGCGGCCAATTGCCCTGATAACCTCACGGGTCATAGCCCGTTGTCCTGATAAAGGCGCTGCCATTTCCAAACCCGTCAATAATTTTATGCCATTTCGGGCCAAACCTTTAACCAGGCCAAAACCGCCCTTTTTCTTGGCCTTGGGAAACCTGGCAATAGTCATATCGGCCTTTCCTTCAATTACGGGCATGATGAGCTTGCGCACTTCCGATGCTGTTTCCCCAACGTCCCCGTCAATTAGGGCAATTACATCTCCTGTGGCCAAAGCTATCCCTTTGTTGAGGGCGCCCCCTTTACCGTGATTCTCTCGAAGGGTCAAAACCTCGGCGCCGGCTTTTTTGGCCAGCTCCGAGGTATTATCAGTCGAAGCATCATCAATAACAAAAACCTCGTCCACTTCCGGTATTTTCTTAACTGCCGCTACTGTTTGAAAGATGTATTTTGCTTCATTATAAGCCGGAATTAATACGCTAACTTTTTTCCTCAATCAAATCACTCCTAATGTAAAGCCGGTAATAACTCCTTGGCTGTTGTCTTCACCCCGTAGTCCCCGGGATACCCTGATATAGCCCTGATTAGAGCTACCTGCCCGGGAACCATATCCACATTGTCAATAGTGGCAACTTTAAGCTTTTGGTATTCCTTCATATATGAAATTTCCACATCTGTATGTTCCACTCCATATACGGGAATATTGTGGTCCAAGAAATATTTCATTATGGGAATATCCAGGTTTTTTACCTTCACGGTTTTTTCGTCCTGGCTGCCACCAACTACTATGACAGCGTTAACAGGAGTGCCATAATTACCGACTTTCTTCAGAAAACCAAGCCCCTCTAAAAACTGCAGGTTTTCCAGGTTCTGGCCGGTCATGACAGCTACGTTGATTTCCTGAGCTATAGCCCTCGTCAGGTCATCCTCCTCCTTGGAAGTAAGCAGTAACTTGGTGGCAATCTTTTCCCTTATTTTAGAATCACTAAGGTCAAAACCGCCAAGAACCGTGGTGATTGAAGTAATATTTGCGCCGGCCGCTTTTAAAGTATTCATCCAGTCTTCATGAAAACCGTAGTTATTGGTCTCAATGATGGCAATGTTATATCCCTGCAGTTTACCATAAACTAACTGGGGCACAATTTGCTTTTCAAACTGTTTATGTACGTTGATGGCATTCTTAAATTCCGAAATCTGATGTTGCACTTTTTTATTCTCGTCACGAATCTGGTCAAAATCCCTTTCCAATTTATCAATCATCTGTTTCTGCTGCTGTACCATAATTTCGTTACCCACAGCGGAAAAGTTGTTCCCTATCAAAATCCCTATGCCTAAGGCTAAAAATACTGCTACCAGCGAAGCTATATGATACTTTAAATCTATAATCATCGGGAATCCTCCTAAAGCCCAAATACCAATCTCATTTTAATCCATACCAGTCTAATAAACTGGCTGGTCGTAGGCGAAATAACAGCCACAACAGCAAAGGGAATCAGCGCCGCCAGCACTATAAAAGCCAAATGCTTAAACTTGATGCTGCGCCGGTAAAGCTTGTTTACACCGCGGGCATCAACAAGAATAGACCCTACTTTTAATCTTACCAAAAAGGTACTGGCCATCCCTTTTCTTCCTTTTTCCAAAAAATCAATCATGTTAGAATGGGTGCCCACGGCAACGATAAGTTCCGTTCCTTTCTCGTAAGCCAGCAACATAGCAATATCTTCGCTGGTCCCGGGCGCCGGAAATGTTTTCGCATCCAACCCCAGTTTCTGTACACGGGCCAATCCAGGCGCTCTACCATCAGGGTAAGCATGGACAATTATTTCGGCACCGCATCGTAATGTATCGTCGCTAATGCTGTCCATATCACCTATTATGATATCCGGACAATAGCCAAACTCACGTAGAGCGTCAGCGCCGCCGTCTACCCCGATTAAAACGGGTCTGACTTCTTCTATATAAGATTTTATCGCCAGAAGATCTTCCTTATAATTTTGTCCTCTAACCACTATTAAAGTATGACGCCCGGTAAAATCCACTGTTGTCTCAGGTATGGGTAATTTACCAAGGACCAGTTGCTGCTCCTGCTGTGCCCATTCTAAAGTATTTTGCACAAAATCGCTTAAAACAGAACCTAAATTCTTTTTGGTTTCTTCCATCTTCCGGGCAATTTCATCTTTAGTCAGCAAGGTCCCGCTGCCTACCCAACCGTTGGCAGCCCTAATCCTGTTGCCGGAAATTTCCACCTCCGCTCCCTCTTCTACCTGGGCCATCACTTCTTCTCCGACATTATCAAGAATTAAAATACCTGCTTCCGCCAGTACCATCGGCCCTTGGTTAGGGTATTTGCCGCTGATTGACTGGGCGGCATTAACCACCATTTTAACTTTTGCTTTTGCCAAAGCTTCCGCACAAACTTCGTCCAGGTCCTGGTGATTTATTATCGCAATGTTGCCAGGTTCAAGTCTCTGCACGAGATGCTTGGTCTTTTTATCAACACGGGCTATGCCCTTGACAGACAACATAATATTCAGCTCCCGCAAATTAATATGGTAACTGATGTTTATAATTTTGCGTGCAAATTTCCATCTTTTAAATTCCTAATGTTTAATTTTACACCATTTATTGACGGCTAGCAAGTCAGCAATAGGCTGCAAGTCTTAGCGCTTATTAAATATGATTATGTAGTTATACATTTATAATTAGTTTTGCCATAATTTAAAAAGAAATAACCGGATTTAACAAGATTTTCGGAGATAATTAATTGTAATCAAGGAAAAACCTGACCTTTACGGTCAGGTTCCCGAGTCATTAACTCACTTTGCTAATACGCAGCTTGTCTGCTACCATGGCTATAAATTCAGAATTTGTGGGTTTTCCGCGTTCAAGGTTGATTGTGTACCCGAAGAACCTATTCATCATTTCCACGTTCCCCCGGTCCCAAGCCAATTCTATAGCGTGGCGGATCGCCCTTTCCACCCTGCTGGGTGTAGTAGAGTATTTCTGCGCTATCATCGGATACAGCTCTTTAGTTACCGCTCCCAACAAGTTAACCTCTTCAACTACCATCAATATTGCATCTCTCAGGTACTGGTAGCCTTTAATATGGGCCGGTACACCCATTTCATGAATGATGTTTGTCACTGCCACATCAAGGTTTTTCGTTTTAACAGGTGGTGTATATGTAGGAACCGTTTCGCCTTCTGCCAACTGACGAATCCTGGTAGCCAAAACAGAGAAATCAAAGGGTTTCAATATGTAATAATCGGCTCCCAGTTCTATAGCCCTTTGGGTTACTGTTTCCTGGCCAAAAGCAGTAAGCATAATAACTTTGGGTTTCGGCGACATACCGGAGCTGGCCAGCTTTTCCAAAACTCCTATTCCGTCCAAATGCGGCATGATAATATCCAGCACAACAACATCAGGTTTTTCCCGGGTTATGATTTCCACAGCTTCAACGCCATTATTGGCTACCCCTACCAGGTTAAAATCTTCTTCCTGAGAGATGAACTCCTTCAGCAGTTCACAAAACTCTCTGTTATCATCTGCAATTACGATGTTAATCGTTTTGAATAAAACCATTTCACTACCCGCCCTCCTGGTACTTTTTTCAATTCGCTATATTCACTTCGACGCCAAACTTTGGAAGTCCTTCATAAATAACAAAAAAATTGGCAATATTTTTAAAACAAATATAGACAAAATAGTCCTCTTTCCGTCGATTCTCATATCCTTTTTTTAGGAATGATACCTAATAATCGCCTCATATTTTAATTTTTTTATAACAAACAGGTACTAAAAAAACATAGAGATGGAGAGCTTTTAGCCCTCCATCCTATCTTGGGGTTGAATGAATTACATTCATCAAGCATCCATTCGATTAAGCATCCATAACCTTTAGCTGGGTCATTTATAAAAACGTGGGTCACGGCGCCTATTAGCCGGCCGTTCTGGATAATCGGGCTACCGCTCATACCCTGAATTATACCGCCGGTTCTCCGGAGCAGCCTAGGGTCGGTTATATGGATAACCATTCCCTTCCCGGAACTTCGTTGTTCGGGCAATATTTTTTCTATTTCTATTTTATACTTGTTTATCTTTTCGCCGTCGAGAACAGTTAATATTTCAGCGGGACCTGTGTTTATCTGGTCTGAGTAAGCTACAGGCAATTCCGGATAAATTGGATTTTGCAGAGGTTTTTTTAATGTGCCGAATATACCAAAACGGCAATTCTTTTTAATATTACCCTCAAAATCTTTGTCTTCAATAAACATGCCAATTTTTTCGCCTGGTTGTCCGCATCTGCCCGGTTGGATACCCTGAATCCCAGCCCTGACTACCTTGCCGTTGGCAATGTCAATAGGTTTCTTGGTATCGACATCGGTTATAATATGACCCAAAGCACCATATCTGCCTGTTTTGGGGTCATAAAAAGTTATTGTCCCCACACCTGCCGCCGTATCACGAATGTAGAGGCCAATTCTATACCTAGAGGTTTCTTTGCATAACACTGGTTTTACATATTTTACTTCTATCCTCTTATTATGCTTAATCAATACTTTTAGCGGCTTTTTGGTTTTACCGTAATCGTTTACAAGCCTTGCCACCTGCTCGTCATTTACCACTGTTTCGTCGTTTATTTTTAAAATAATATCTCCTACTTCAATACCGGCTTCCTTAGCCGGATTCGATTTATTTCCCTCTGCGTCCTCAACTATCGATTGTCCAACTACCAATACGCCTTCGGAATGTAGCATCACCCCTACAGAATGTCCTCCCGGTACTAGCTTCACGGAAGGAACAACTTCCACTTGCATGGTTTTTAACGGTATGAGGCCAAATAACTTTAACTGCAGGTTGGCGACACCCGGTTTAGCGGCAACTAATGCATTTATTTTGCTTTTATCAACGCGCAATATATTTTGTTTTTCTCCATCAATATTTAGTTTCAAGGTATTTTGGATGGTTTTTGAAATTTGAGCTTTTTCAAAACTTAAATCAAGATAGTCGCCTACGGTTATTTTTTGGTAAGTCGGCAAGCTATAAAAATATCGCATTTGCGGTGTGCAACTGAAAATAACAATCAAACATGCTAAAACTATGCCGGTTAATTTGCGATAACCTTTAACATCCACATCATCACGCTCCCGCTGTCCAGGTCTGAACCACCTCCATATTTTTCCTGAAAAACTATTGAATTATGCGCTTGGAAACGTTTTGTTGCAAGTTCTAAACTTAAATTATCCGATTCATTTTGGTTTTATAACAAGAAATAATGAGTTTTCTTGGCAAAATTAAATTTAAACAGAATTATTTACGGGTTTTGGGCAATTATTTGAAAAATTCCGTATTATTCAGTGAAAAAAATTATTCTTAAATTTAACAGCTATTTTTTTATTAATTTCGGAAAAATTAAAAAAGCACCCTGGATACAAAAAAAGTTCGTCAAATATGTTGACGAACTTAGATTGATGACGGACTAAGTTTTACCTAGAACAGGAACAAATGTTTTCCGGAGCAGGGCTAAAATCATCCACGGCAATCCGAGTAAGCGGGAATGGCTATCCGATGGAGATTTTGCCCAGAGCGGAGGAATCATTTGCCCCTGTTGGTACTCCCCTTTATTCGCTGCGCATGTTGCAGCATTTCTTCGGCATTTTTTAAAGTAGTGGGCGTAATATTGGCTCCGCCGAGCATGCGGGCAATTTCATTAATTCTGGCTTCTCCGTTCAATGCAAAGACTTTGGTAACAGTTTTATTCTCTCCTGCTTCTTTCAATATATGAAAATGGGTATCGGCAAAGCTTGCTGTAACTGGTGAATGGGTGACACAAATAACCTGGCAGTTGCCGCCAATAAAAGCCAGTTTTCGGGCCACGGCCTGTACGGCGCTTCCTCCAAGCCCAGCATCAATTTCATCAAAAATTAGGGTCGGCACTTCATCGACCTTTGCCAAAATGGTTTTCATAGCCAGCATAATGCGGGAAGTTTCTCCTCCGGAGGCAATTTTTGCTAAAGGCTTTAAAGGCTCGCCGGGGTTGGGTGACAGCAGGAATTCAACATCATCTTTTCCTTTGGCCGATATTTCCTCGCGCTCACAAAACTGTACTTTAAACTTTACATACGGCATATTCAGGTCAGCCAACTCCAGGCAAATTTCTTCTTCTATCTTTTGGGCCGCTGCCTTTCTTAAAGCTGATAATTTTTCTGCTGCCGTATCGTATTTAACTTTTAATTCCCGCAGCTTTTCCGTCAGGCGTTGTATTTCATCATCGGCATAAGTAATCTGTTCAATGGCAGCCGCTATTTCCTCCCTGTACCTTAAAACATCCGCAACTGTACTGCCATACTTGCGCTTAATCTTATTAATCTTTTCCAGCCTGTCTTCGATCTCATTCAACAGTACTGGATCAAAATTAAGATTATTTTTATAATCACCGATTTCGGAAGCACAATCTTCAATCTGGTACAAGGCTTCTTCCAACTGTTTTGCAACATGAGCCATGGAAGAATCAATCCCGACAAGCTCCCGCAATGACATCAGGGCTTTGTGCAGTAAATCCAAAGCC
This sequence comes from Thermincola ferriacetica, assembly GCF_001263415.1. Classification (NCBI taxonomy): domain Bacteria; kingdom Bacillati; phylum Bacillota; class Clostridia; order Eubacteriales; family Thermincolaceae; genus Thermincola; species Thermincola carboxydiphila. The sequence goes on along the minus strand of NZ_LGTE01000002.1, from coordinate 82,613 downwards.
GAGAGCTGAGGCGCATCACCAAGATACAATAGATTATAGGCATTGACAGCAAGTTCGGCAAGTTTTTCAGCATTGGCCATTACTTTTCTTTCTTCCAGTAGTCGCTCTTCTTCGTTGGGGTCCAGTTGAGCTTCATCAATTTCCCGCATTTGGTAGTTATACATATCCAACCGCCGGGCCTTATCAGCCTCATCCGTTTGCAGTCCTTCCAGGGCTACTCTAACACGCCTGTACTCCTCAACCACCGCTGAAATTTCCTCCAGCTTTTGTTTTATAGCCTCCCCGCCGAAGGAATCAAGCAGCAGCAGGTGTTTTTCACGGCGAAGCAGCGACTGCTGGTAATTTTGACCGTATATATCTACAAGTAATTCACCGATTTCCTTATACATGGACAAAGTAACAGTGCGCCCGTTTATACGGCAGATGTTTTTACCATTGCGCTGCAATTCCCGGGTTAGAAGCAAAGTACCGTCCTCCGATGCAAAACCCATATCTTCCAGTTTAGCTGCTACAGCCCGGTAACCGGAAATGTCAAAGAGAGCTTCTATCAAAGCTTTGTCGGCCCCGGTTCTTATGTACTCATGCAAACCGGCAGAACCGATAATAACTCCCATAGCGTCAATTATTATGGATTTTCCGGCCCCTGTTTCCCCCGACAGGACATTAAATCCGGGTGATATCTCCAATTCAATATTATCGATTAAAGCAAAGTTTTTTATAATTAACCTGATAATCAAATTTAACCCCTCCGTTGTGTGAGAGCGGTAAATTTATTAAAGACCGAAAGCAAGGCCTGTATGGGCTTGACTACCACCAGTATTGTATCATCACCGGCCACCGTGCCGATTATATGCGGATCGTTGGCGCCGTCAATGGTGGAGGCTACTGCCTGGGCAGTTCCCGGCAAGGTTTTAACTACGATGATGTTTTCCGAATAGTCCAATTTGACCACAGAATCCCGGAACATGGTCTTCATACGTTCCTGATTATGTAAGTTGATTGTTGCCGTGGGAACCCCGTAACGGTAATGGTTGTCCCCAATCGGGATTTTAACCAGCCTGAGTTCCTTTATATCACGGGAAACAGTAGCCTGCGTGACATCAAATCCTGCCCATTTCAACTGCTCTGCCAGTTCTTCCTGGGTTTCAATTATTTTGCTATTGACAATTTCCAGTATTTTAAGGTGTCTTTTTGATTTCATCATATCACCCTGAACCTCTATTGAGCTTTTTCTATGGCCAGAACGTAAGGACTCCTGCGGGAACGATTTACAAAAGTAATTTTTACACAACTGTATGTATTTTTCGGCAAGTGCGCAACATATTCGTCCAAAGCCTGAGCCTCATCGGCGCCGCCTTCATGCCCTGGATACACAACAACTGTAGCTAGCCCCCCCGGTTTCAGTAGCTTTAAAGCACCTTCCAGGGCCATAATGGTGGTGCTGGGTTTCGTGATAACCCGGTGGTCACCGCCAGGCAGGTAACCTAGGTTAAACATTATCCCGTCGATGTTCTCTGTTACTCTATGGGCGAGATTCTCATGGCCTTCGTGAAATAACAGGACCCGTTCAAGTAACCCTTCTTTTAGCAGGCGAAGCTTTGTGTTTTCGATAGCCTCAGCCTGAATGTCGAAACCGTAAACCCTTCCTACAACGCCAACGGCTTCAGCTAAAAACAATGTATCATACCCGTTTCCCACAGTGGCATCGATTACTGTCGCGCCCGGACCAATTTTGTTGCCCATCAGTAAATGTGCAACTTTTACCGGACTCGCTATCATTTCAAACATCGGTGCTGCCGCCTTCCTTCATTTTCGCACGAAGTATCTCAAAAAATGTACGGTTGTTTAATTTTAGCAGCTTTGTCGTACATTCGGCCTTTTCAATGATGATTTCATCCAGGTGTTTTACCGGGTACCCGTCCTGGCCATCCAGGGTCAGCATGATTTCCCCCTGTTTCGAACAAATAACAGTCCGTACCTGACTGTCCCCGTGGATTACCAAAGGCCTGGAATAAAGAGTATGTGGACAGATGGGTGTGACAATCATCAGGTCCAAGTGTGGCATAACCAAAGGGCCTCCGGCAGAAAGGGAATAGGCTGTGGAACCCGTAGGCGTGGAAATAATTAAGCCGTCAGCGGGAAATACATCGAAAAATTTGTCATTAATGTATGTTTCCAGCCTAATCAGCCGGGCAAAAGCGCCCTTGGTAACGACAGCATCATTTAAAGCAAAAAACTGTTCCAAAGGCCGACCATCCCTGACAACCGTCGCCTTCAGCATCATTCTCTCTTCCACCTGGAAGTCCCCGGCGACGAGTTTCTCCAGGGAAGGTATAACATCGTTAACTTCCACTTCCGTCAGAAAGCCTAAATGTCCCAGGTTGATACCAAAAAGTGGTATTCCCACCAGGGTTTTATTACGGGCAGTATGCAAAAGGGTCCCGTCTCCTCCAAGAACAATGGCGCAATCACATTCGCGAATAGTCATTTCGTTACTGATGCTTTCGGGCTGGGGCCCTTGCCCGATAGTCCCCAAAATAACCCGCTTTCCTTTAGCCTGCAGCCAGTCAGCAATTTCTTCCGCCAGAACGGAAACCTTTGGTTTTCCTGGATTTACAATCAAGCCTATTTTTTGCAACCTGGATTCCCTCCAACAGGTAATATTCTACAGAAATAACAGAAGTCCTTGTGATAAATTTTTTGTTTGTTTACCAAGGATATTGTGAGATAACGTCGAATATAATAAAAACAGCTCATTTGGTAAAACACTTATATTCTGATAAGGAGTGTTTAACGTATGAAAAAATACATTATCATAATTTTATGTGTGGCCTTCCTGCTGGCAGGATGCACCGGCAGCAAAGTTCCGGCGCCAAAACCTGACACAACTCCCAATACTAACCACCTAACTGCCCAAAAAGACGGCATAACCCTGGAAGTGAGCAGGGAGTTGAAAACATTTCCCAAGAATATGCTTGCCACCAAAGAGGGTTATGATATTGTCGGTTTATCAGTTATTGTTATAAATAAGTCTCAGCAGAACGTCCCCATCTCACCGGATTATGTTACCCTGGTCGCCATAGATAATACCACTTACAAGTATTCCGAAATTACTGAATCTGTAACGGGCAAAGGCGCTTTCCGCAAAGTTACGCTGCCGCCTGATTACCGAGGAGGCGGTCTCCTGCTTTTTGAGATCAAAAAGGGAATAAAAATCAACAAAGTTATATATAAAGATCAAATGAATCATGAATTTAATATTAACTTCGAATCGGGCGAATCTTCCAGTGTATAAAAGCTAGCCAAAAGGCTAGCTTTTACTTTACCCTTCTTTATTTGTTTTCCTCAATGAACCCTTTAATATCGCTAATTTCTCTACCTGTTTTCAACTCTGTAAGGGAATATCTTTTATCGGATTCTATCTTAAGCCCTTTCAACTGATGGCGCGAAAGCAATTTGTATCCAACCTCTTCACCTTCACTCCAAGTTAGAAGATAATCCATAAAAAATACCCCCAAATAAAATATATTGTATACAATATTATATGTACATAATAAAAAAATATTTATCTGAATTCAATTGTTTTTGTCAAAGTCATGCTGAGCCTGCAGAACAATGTTCCAGGCATCGATATCTACAGTTGATTCCCGGGGGTTTGCCGGCTTTTCAAGTAACAAAAGGTATTCAATATTTCCTTCCGGTCCCTTGACCGGTGAAAAGGTCAGACCAACAGGAACAAAACCCAAATCCTGGGCGCCGGTGATAACCTTTTCAATTACTTCTACATGAACCGCTGGGTCTTTTACGACCCCTTTTTTCCCAACCTTTTCCCGGCCCGCTTCAAACTGGGGCTTAATCAGGGCTATAACCTGACCTTCAGGTTGCAATAATTCATAAGCCTTGGGCAGCACCTTGTTCAAAGATATGAAGGAAACATCTATTGTAATTACTTCTATATTATCGGGAACTTTTTCTTTCTCCAGGTACCGGATATTGGTCCGTTCCAGGTTAACAACGCGGGGATCCCGGCGCAACGACCAGGCCAGTTGTCCATATCCCACGTCCACAGAATAAACCTTGGCCGCCCCGTTTTGGAGAGCGCAATCAGTGAAGCCGCCTGTACTGGCCCCAATGTCCATAACTATTTTCCCTTCCAGCCGGACAGAAAATTCTTTAATAGCTTTTTCCAATTTAAGCCCTCCCCTGCTGACATAGGGAATGGGGTTACCCTGCACCTCAATATCAGCAGACACAGAGACAGTGGTCCCGGCTTTATCCACCCTTTGGCCGTCAACAAAAACCAAACCGGCCATAATGGCAGATTTGGCCTTTTCCCGCGACGGGAAAAGGCCCTTTTCAACAAGCAGCATATCCAGTCTCATTTTTTCCATGTGTTTATCACCTACAACTTGGAGAGCAGTTTCATTTTTGCCGGAACAAGTTTTTTCGTGGCTGCCATTTTAAGCCCTACTTTAACAATATTATCCCGGCACAAACCAAATTTCTCCCTGAGAACCCGGAGAGCGCCCTGTTCTATAAACCGGTCGGGTAGTCCTATCCTTTCCACATGAGCCCGTAGCCCCTGTTCCTGTAACAGCTCTAAAACAGCGCTGCCAAAGCCCCCCTCCAGGGCATGCTCTTCCAATGTAATTACCCTACCGGTTTTCCGGGTGTATTCCGTTATTGTTTCCACATCCAGCGGTTTTATAAACCGGCAGTTCACCACCGCTACCTCTATACCGTGCTCATGGAGACTTTCCGCAGCTGCCAAAGCCTCGTATACTAAGGGACCGACAGCAAATAGGGCAATATCCTTTCCATCCCGCAAAACTTCAGCTTTTCCAACCGGAATGTCCTTGATCTCTTCGCTTATCTGCACGCCGATGCCGCTTCCCCTCGGATACCTGATTGCAACTGGTTTATCCAGCAACTGAGCTGTTTTTAACATGAACCGCAGTTCATTTTCATCCTTAGGCGCCATAATCACCATATTGGGTATATGGCGTAAATATGCAAAATCATAAATCCCCTGGTGGGTTTCACCGTCCTCGCCAACCAATCCGGCCCGGTCAACGGCAAAAATCACCGGTAAATCCTGCATGGCTACATCATGAAGAATCTGATCATAGGCCCTCTGCAGGAATGTGGAGTAAATTGCCACCACCGGCCTGAATCCTTCTGTGGCCAAACCGGCAGCCAGGGTTACCGCATGCTGTTCGGCAATACCAACGTCAAAGAAACGATCAGGAAATAATTCCGCAAACCTGGTTAGGCCCGTCCCCGTAGGCATAGCCGCAGTAATAGCCAATAAACGCTCATCGTCGGCCGCCAGTTGACAAAGAGTCTTCCCAAATATCTCCGTATAAGAAACAACACTGGAGGCGGAAACAGGCTCCCCGGTATTTATGTTAAAAGGACCGATCCCATGAAAACGGTCGGGGTTTTTTTCCGCCGGTTCATATCCCTTCCCTTTACAGGTCACCACATGTACCATAATAGGCCCTTTAGTTCTTTTGGCCCTTTCCAGCACTGTTTTCACTTCCATAATATTATGCCCATCAATGGGACCTAAATAAGTGAAGCCCAGTTCTTCAAAAATCATACCGGGAACCACCAGATATTTAAAGCTGTCCTTAATCCTTTCGATGGCCTTAAAAACCGTCGGGCCGATAGACGGTATTTTCTTTAATAAATTTTCCATCTCTTCCTTGTGCCGGTTATACATGGGATCCGTTCTCATCCTGCTCAGGTAGCCGGATAAAGCTCCTACGTTCTCCGAGATGGACATCTCATTATCATTCAGGACTACAATAATGTTCGTCCCTAGGTGTCCGGCATGATTCAGGGCCTCAAAAGCCATACCGCCCGTTAAGGCTCCATCGCCTATCACAGCAATTACATGAAAATTTTCTTTTTTCAGGTCGCGAGCCAACGCCATACCCAATACGGCTGAAATAGAAGTACTGCTGTGGCCGGTATTAAAGGAATCATATTCACTTTCGCTTCTCTTTGGAAATCCGCTTAACCCCCCGTATTGCCGGAGAGTGTCAAATTCCTGTTGCCGGCCTGAAAGTAACTTATGTACGTAAGACTGGTGGCCTACGTCCCATACAATTTTATCTCTCGGCGCATCGAAGACATAGTGCAGGGCCAGGGTCAGTTCAACTACTCCCAGGTTGGGCGCCAAATGACCGCCTGTCCTGGATACCACATGAATCAATTTTTGCCTTAATTCCCTGGCCAGGATATTCAAGTCATCCAATGAAAGACGTTTTAAATCCTCTGGTGTTTTAATTTGATTCAACAGGGGGGTTTCCATAGTTTTCACCTTCTCCTGTCTTTATGCTTCCTGCTACTTTTCCTGGAAAACAGATCCACGCCCATTACGTTTTCCATCCAGGCCAGGGCCTGTCCAACGCGGAAAACAATATGGTCGGCCTCTGCTATGGCTTTCTTCTTGCCAAGAGCCTTACCGCTAACCGTCAGAGCAGCAACCAACCCCGTCATTATTATTGATAAAATTGACTCGTTGAAGCCCGGATGGTTTAGTACAACCTGAAAAACAATGGCTGCGCCCAAAGCCCCGCTTACCGTGCCACATATATCTCCCACCACGTCATTGCAAAAACTGGCCACTCTGTCAGCATTCCGCACTATTTTAATAGCCTGTACCGAACCCTTTACCTTTTTGGCTGCTTTGGCATGAAAGGGACGTTCATTGGCTGCGGCCGCTGCTATCCCAATAATGTCAAAGATTATCCCCAGAAAGATAATTAAAAATAAAAAAAGAAAAGACAGTAAAAGTATTTGAATTTTTGGCAGTACTAATTCGGAAAACAAGCTGAAAAAAGATGCAAGAAAAAAGGTTCCTATCCCAATAATTAAGGCTGATTTCAAAGAGGTTGCCCTGTTATCACCCAACCATTTTCACCTCATACAGCAAGCTGGCGGTCCATGTTCCGGCGCCAGATATGTAAGGTCAGGTGGCAATACGCTGAGTAAATGTTATGGCTTAGGTCCAGTAGGTTTTCCCATCCGTCTCCGACACGTTGCCATGTCGGCGGTTTCCCTTTATGACGAATCTGTACGGTCGCCCTGTACAGGACTGGATTACCACTGAGTCCATACTTTAATCCCCAGCGCACCTCAACCGTCCGGTTGAACAGCCTAGGAGTTTTCCTCGACAGAAACGAACTACTTCTAGCCTCTTTTGCAGTGGAGGTTTCAAACAGCAAGCCCTTTGGAATCGGGCCCGAATCCAAAGCGCCTGATAACCCGTAATCCACCAACACCACTCAAGGCAGGCTACGCTACACTCGACTCTGTTTCAAAAACAGAATCTTTTGTAGGTTTATCCTGTAACCCGAATCTCTTATCGTCCGGATTACAGGCCTCCACGGAGGCTGGGTCAACGCCTACATGCCATTGTAGATCGCCCTTCCTCCTTACTCCCAGCCCCGACCCCCGACTGGGCGTCGGCAGCCGAAACCAGGAACTTCATCGATGTGCCCTTTAGCGGATTTTTAGCCCCGCCTTCGAAGTAGGGATTCTGACTAGGATACTGCGCCACCTATTGAATTTTTTAATAATACTCTGCTGAAAAAGCGAACTAATTATAACACATATTAAATTATTCTTCAATTCAGGTCAATTCCCCTGCTTCTTTTATTTTAACCGATTTCGACTTAATTTGACCGTTTTAGTTGCTTATATTAATAAAGCTATGGTAATGCCCTACACTGTTCCAAAAATGACTTCCACCGTGTATATCCCAAAATCTCTTTGAGCCGTATCTTTATTCCCACTAATTATCCCGCTCCAGCAAATACCTGGCCATTTCCCTGAGAAAATCTGCCCTTTCATCAAAACCTTCCAACGACATAAGGCTCTCTGCCACTGCCTCCCGAGCCATTTGCTTGGCTTCCTGTAGACCGAAAATAGATGGATAAGTGGCTTTCTTTTTCTTGATATCACTGCCTACCGGTTTGCCAAGTTTCTCTGTATCGCCCTCAATGTCCAGAATATCATCGGTTATCTGGAAACCCAGTCCCAGGAAATGAGCATACCGGGATAGAGCAGTAATTTGTTCTTCACTGGCTGAGCTTAAAATAGCGCCTGTTTTCAGAGCAGCCTTAAATAAGGCGCCGGTCTTATTAATATGAATATATTTCAGTGTCTCTGCTGAAATGTCGAGATTTTCGGACCCGATGTCCACAACCTGACCACCTATTAACCCCCTAGACCCAGCGGCTAAACTTATTTCTTTGATTACGCGCAGTACTTTTTGCGGGGCTATACCGGGCTCCTCCACCAAAGAACTTAAAACTTCAAAGGCTAAAGTAAGGAGAGCATCGCCCGCTAAAATGGCAATAGCCTCCCCATAAACAACATGATTAGTTGGTTTTCCCCTTCGGTAGTTATCATCATCCATAGCCGGAAGGTCATCGTGAATAAGGGAATAGGTATGAATCATTTCAATGGCACAAGCCGCCGGAATAACTTTTTTAACATCTCCGCCCACTGCTTCGGCAGCAGCCAAAACCAAAACGGGGCGGAGCCTTTTCCCGCCGGCAAGCATACTATACCGCATTGATTGGTGAATGGTTTCCGGGTACTCGTCTTCACCAGGTAAATACTGGCTTAATGCATCTTCTATTATATTTACTTTTCTTTTCAGTTCCTTTAAAAAAGCTTTTTTATTCATTGAAATCCTCCGTAGGGTTTACAGGTTTAACGGAAAATGTCCCATCATTTTCCCTGATCAGCATATTGATTTTTCTTTCAGCTTCTGTCAATTTATTATTGCAGTACCTGGATAAACGAACCCCCGTTTCAAACTTCTGCAAAGCTTCATCCAGACCAATATTGCCTTCTTCCAGTGTTTTGACTATTTCCTCCAAACGGTTTATGGCTTCCTCAAAGTTTTCTATATCCAGGTTAAACTCCTGCTCCCCGCTCATGAATTTCCCTCCTCTGTTCTTTCAACGGTACAATCCACCAAACCGTCCCGGAGAATTATTTCTACTGTTTCTCCTACCCGAAACTGGCTGATTGTAGTTTTTGGACTGCCGGTAACTTTATCCCGGCATACGGCATAACCTCTTTCCAATGTAGCCAAAGGATTCAGGTTGTTTAAGCCGGCACAGGCAACCCGAAACCGGTTTCCCTTTTCTCTATGGAACCCACGCATAGCCTGCTCCAATCTGACCACAGTATAGTCCAGTTTCTGGACAAGACTTTGTATCAAATCCATAGGTCTGCTCATAGCCCTGCTTTTCATGCAGACCTCCAGCCTATTCCTGTTTTTCTGTAGATAAAAATTTATCCCGAGTACAAGCCTTTCCTGCAGTTCAGCGAACCTCTGAACCAATTCCAGGTAATTTGGAGCTACAAGTTCGGCTGCAGCCGATGGTGTCGGGGCCCTCAAGTCAGCAACGAAATCGGCAATGGTAAAATCGGTTTCATGGCCCACCGCCGAAACAACAGGAATAGAGGACGCAAAAATGCTCCGGGCTACAATCTCTGTATTAAAAGCCCATAGTTCTTCCAAAGAACCCCCGCCGCGCCCTACGATAATGACATCGGCTTGCCCATAAGCATTGACCATTTCAATAGCCCGGGCTATTTCGGGCGGCGCGTTTTCCCCCTGTACTGCCACAGGTATAAGGAGTATTTCAATATGGGGGCAACGCCTGTGTAACACTGTAATTATATCACGCACCGCGGCGCCCGTGGGAGAAGTGACCACGGCCACGCGTTTTGGCAGCCTGGGTATCTTTTTTTTCAGCTCCTGGTTAAAAAGCCCTTCTTTTTCAAGTTTTTCTTTTAACTGCTGAAAGGCGATGTACAAGGTTCCAATTCCGTCGGGCTGCATTTCTTCAATATACAACTGGTACTGGCCATCTCTCTCGTAAACTCCTACCCGACCACGGGCAACAACTCCCATGCCGTTTTCCGGCAAGAACTTTAAATTACTGCAGCGGCTTCTAAACATGACGCACTTGATTGTAGCTTGGGCATCCTTAAGCGTAAAGTACATATGCCCTGAATAATGGAATTTGAAATTTGAGATTTCTCCTTTCAGCCAGATGTTATTCAAAAAAAGGTCGCCTTCCAATTTTTCCTTTATGTAATTGTTTAATTCCGCCACAGTCATTAACCGCAATTGGAACAACTCTCCCTTAATGATTTAGGCAAAAGCTCATTTATACTTTTACAATTCACGGTTAATCCGGTTTTTCCTCTTTATTATCACAGATGATATTCTTTTTTTTATTGGAACCACTGAAAACACTAAGGACAAAAAAGAACTTAACCCCGATATTCAAATAATCGGAGTGGAACCTACCTTAAACCATAAAACCCAGGGTCTTATGTCCACCGATTTATTTTGCTGCAAACCTTGCCATAATATTAATAAAAGCCCCAACTGCATTTACGGCCCGGAAAAGAAATAAAATAATATGGATAAAGCGCCGCTTTTTGGGGAAAACATAACTTGTAAGGTCAATACTAATCTTTAGGGAGGTATTCTTTGTGCAACAATTTGGTTCTCCACAATTCGGCGCTCAACAACCCGGAGCCCAAGCATACGGAACTCAGCAGATGGGTATAGGCCAACCCGGCTGGCAAACTCCTCAGCAAGGTCAGGCTGCCCAATTCGGAGCTCACGAAATCATGGAAGTCCATGAGGTTTTGTCCTCACTGATTGAGGGCATAAACAGGTTTCAACTTTATAAACCATATATCAAAGACCAGCAATTAAACTCCATGATGGACAGTCATTTAAGCCATATGAACAGGACTTACGATCAAATTGCTTCGTATCTGCACAGCAAGGGGGTAATAAGTTTTATGCCTTATCATGGCGTGAAGAAAACCCCTGTCCAGTACGGGCTCAGGAATCCGTCCCCAATGCAGCCCAGCAGCAGCGTAAACGAAATTGATGATCGCGATGTGGCTTTAGGTATGCTGGCATACCATAAGTCCAGTGCCTTGAAATGTACTATGGCTGCTCTTGAATGTGCCGATTATAACCTAAGGCAATTAATGCAAAATTGTTCCGTTTCCTGTATGAATCAAGCCTGGGAATGCTTCACCTATATGAATCAAAGAGGCATGTACCAGGTACCCACCATGCAACAAAATACAACCAATACCATGGTTAATAGCTATCAAATGCAGTAGAAAGTGGAATGGGAAGGCTTCGTACCTTCCCATTCAATATTTATGCACTTTGTTGTTGAGCGGCTTTGACCAGGTTATACATGAGCATAGCGATGATCATAGGCCCTACGCCGCCGGGAGACGGGCTCAACCAACCTGCTACCTGCTCCACGCTCTCTTTGTCCGCATCGCCGACCTGTTTACCGTCAACCCAGTTAGATCCGGTATCAATTACAATAGCGCCCGGTTTTACCATATCGCCGGTAACGAATTTAGGTTTCGCCATCTCAAGAATCAAGACATCGCCCTGCTTGGTATATTCCGTAAGCTTCGGATCATCTGGATGGACAATGGTTACTACGCATCCCTTGGCAAACAAGAGCATACTTACCGGTTTACCCACTTCAATACTGTGACCTACCACAACGGCATGTTTGCCTTTTAAATCCTGACCGGTAAGCTCAAGCAGTTTCATACAAGCAAAGGCCGTACAACCTACAAAACCGTCGTCTCCAATAACCAGGTTACCAATACTGGTAGGATGGAAACCGTCTACGTCTTTTTCGGGATTAATAGCGTCAAGTATTGCTTTTTCTTTGTCATGCAAGTGCTTGGGCAAAGGCAGTTGCACCAGGATGCCGTGAATTGACGGGTCATTGTTCAACTTATCAATTAATTCCATAATCTCTTCAAAAGTCACATCTTCAGGTAATTTGAATGTTTTTCCCTCTCCGCCGATAGCCGTGGCAGCTTTAGCCTTTAACCCCACGTATAGGGCGGATGCTTCATCATCTCCAACCAACAACATACCAATGGTCGGTACAACGCCTTTGGCTTTTAAAGCCTCTACCTCTGCTTTCAAGCCTTCTTTAATCTCGTTGGACAGCTTTTTCCCATCAAGAATTTGAGCTGGCATAATACCCCTCCCCTGAAAATTTTATATTTATTTGTCCCTTAAATACTGGTCAATAGATATGGCCGCCTGTTTGCCTGCCCCCATAGCAAGAATAACTGTGGCCGCCCCTGTAACGATGTCGCCGCCGGCAAAAACACCCAAACGAGTAGTTTGGCCCCGCTCGTCCACGATAATGTTTCCCCGGGCATTCGACATAAGCCCATCAGTCGTTTGTGTTATTAATGGGTTGGGCCCCTGGCCGATAGCCATGATAACCGTATCCACCTCAACATTAAATTCCGATCCGGGGACCGCCACCGGTTTTCTCCGACCCGAGGCATCGGGTTCACCAAGTTCATACCTGATACATTGCATATTCTTCACCCAACCTTCTTTATCCCCAATAAGTTTGACGGGGCTGGTCAGGAAAAGAAACTCCACGCCTTCTTCCTGGGCATGCTTTATTTCTTCCAGCCGGGCAGGCATTTCCTTCTCCGAACGGCGGTAAACAACAGTTACTTTTTGCGCTCCCAGCCGAAGGGCTGTCCGGGCCGAATCCATAGCTACGTTTCCTGCTCCGATGACTGCTACTTTTGCACCGATATGGACCGGCGTATGGTATTCCGGAAACATGTATGCCTTCATGAGATTGGTCCGCGTTAAAAACTCGTTGGCCGAAAAGACCCCATTCAGGTTTTCACCCGGGATGTTCATGAAGTAAGGCAGCCCTGCCCCAGTTGCGACAAATATTGCTTGGAAACCGTCTGTAAATAATTCGTCTATGGTAAAAGTCTTCCCTATAATCATATTTGTTTTTATTTCCACACCTAGACTTTTCAGGTAGTCCACTTCTCTTTTGACAATGTCTTTCGGCAGGCGAAACTCCGGAATGCCGTAGGCAAGAACGCCGCCGGGAACATGCAGGGCTTCAAAAACGGTAACCCGATAGCCAAGTTTGGCCAAATCCCCGGCCGCTGTCAATCCCGCAGGTCCCGAACCGATTACAGCTACTTTCTTACCGGTTAATTGCCGGCTTAAGTGCTGCGCTGTCCTGTCAAAAGCTGCACCAAAATCGGCGGCAAACCTTTCTAACCTGCCTATGCCGACAGGCTCTCCTCTTTTACCCAGCACACACTGCTTTTCACACTGGTTTTCTTGTGGACATACCCGACCGCAAACAGCCGGCAGGTTATTACGTTCTTTAATTTTATTACCGGCAGCGATAAAATCTCCTTCTTTAATCAACTTAATAAAGGCAGGGATCTCCACTCCGACAGGACACCCTTTTTGGCAGGGAGCACCTTTGCACTGTAGGCACCGGTTGGCTTCGGCAACAGCCGTTTCCTGATCGTAACCAAGAGCAACTTCTTTGAAATTCTTAATCCTTTCCCGTGGATCCTGTTCAGGCATGGGGTGTTTAGCAGTTATGAATGACATCCGCAGCCACCTCCTGAACGGACCTTCTCACCGAGAATTAGCTCTTGTTCTTTGGCATACATTGTGGACCGCCTGATCAGGGTTTCCCAATCAACCAGGTGTCCGTCAAACTCCGGTCCCTCAACACAAGCAAACTTGGTCTCCTCTCCTATTTTTACCCGGCAGGCTCCACACATTCCTGTTCCATCCACCATAATCGGGTTTAGGCTAACCAGCGTTTTTACAGCATAAGAAGCCGTTAACTCACTGACCGCCTGCATCATCGGCAGGGGTCCTATGGCCATCACCAGGTCCGGTTTTTCACCTGTCAATTGTTTCTGCAGTACCTCTGTAACAAACCCCTTTTCGCCGACGGAACCGTCATCAGTACAAATAATCAGCCGGTCACTGACATTATTCATAACGTCCTGCAAAATCAAAGTCTCGGCTGATTTCGCACCGATAATTGAAATAACTTCGTTCCCCGCCTCCTTCAGAGCACGAACAATAGGGAAAATGGGCGCTGCACCCACACCACCGCCTATAGCAATTACCCGTCCGTACTTTTTGATATGGCTGGGCATGCCCAGGGGGCCGGCTATATCAGTGATAAAATCACCCTGTTTCAGGCAGGCCAGTCTTTTTGTAGTGAAACCCACTTCCTGAAAAATAATTTTAATACTGCCCGATTTGCGGTCAAAATCAAATATAGTCAGGGGAATACGTTCTCCCCATTCGTCCACTCTCAGAATGATAAACTGTCCCGGTAGCGCTTTGGCTGCAATTTCCGGCGCCGATATTTCATACATGTGGATACCGGTAGCCAGGGAGCGTTTCTGTAGAATCCTATACATAGATTAACCTCCTCTTGTCCTACAGCATATAATCCTATTATACCACTACCGGGTAAAATTCAGAAGAAAAAACCGCAGAACCCTCAATTTTAAGGGATCGCGGTCAAATCTAAATATTCATAAACCGGCTTCCGCTAAACACTATCTTTTTTCAGCCTGCCACTTGGCGGCTTCCACCACGTTTCTCAGCAGAATAGCAGTAGTCATTGTACCGGCGCCACCGGGAACAGGAGTAATAATACCTGCTCTTTCGACAGCCTTGTCAAATTCCACGTCTCCAACTATCTTGCCGTCTACCTCGTTAATTCCAATATCAATAACAATGGCGCCGGGTTTAATCCATTCGCCCTTAATTAATCCGGGTACGCCGACGGCAACTATAAGTACGTCAGCCCTAGCCACATGTTCAGGGGTTTTTCCGGCTTTAGCAGTACCGATATGGCATACGGTAACTGTCCCCAGGTCATTCAGGTGAAGCAGGGCTGCCGGTTTACCAACAATATCACTGTGTCCCACAACAACTACCTCTTTACCGGTTAGGTCGATGCCCGTTGACTTGACAAGCTCGTAAGCACCTACGGCCGTACACGGAGCAAGCCGGGGCTTACCGAAAGAAACAAGTCCCATGTTATGCGGTGTAACACCCTCGATATCTTTCTCAAAAGCTATTTTCCACTGCACCTCTCTGGCTTCAATGTGCGGCGGCAGAGGCATTTGCAGAATTATGCCGGAAACCTTGTCATCGTTGTTCAGGTCTTCTATGTATTTGATAAGTTCTTCCTGAGTAGTTTCGGCAGGCAGTTCCCTTAATTCATACTTGATACCAAGCTGCTCTGCGTTTTTTCGCTGGTTATCGGTGTAAAACTTGGAAGCAGCATTTTCACCAACCTGAACCGCTACAAGGAAAGGCTCAATACCTTTCTGTTTCAGTTCCTCAACTTCCTTCCTGGTCTGCTCTTTAATTTTGTCCGCTAATGGTTTGCCTTTTAAAATTTGTGCAGGCATTTTTTAAAAACCTCCTTTTGTTAATTAAATATCTTTTGTTATTAAATGTCACTAATGTGAAATTATTCGCTAACTTTGCCCTTAATCCTGCCTGAATAATTAAAAAAAGTTGTAATATTTTAAATTTTGGCAATGTAGCACATAAGCCCGTTTATATTGCCATGCTCAAAATAAATGCACATAGTGATTATATTCACTATGTGCCCGAAATAGTCCAACCCCTCAAAAAGATTTATTATTTTATAAGCCTAACGCTGCCCAAGTTACTTCTTCAACGATGCCTGTTTCCGGGAACCCTTTTTCCCTCTGAAAAGCCCTTACAGCCATTTCGGTCCGCCTACCGAATACCCCGTCTATAGGTCCTGTATAGTAACCAAGTTCTGCCAGGCGTTCCTGCAGCATTTTTACTTCCGGGCCTCTGCTCCCTCTCTTTAACACCCCAAAGCCTGGACCCGGTTCAGCAGGTAATTGGGGCCATTGTCCACCCGAAGGCATGTATGGATAGTATCCCGGAGGTACATTAGGCCACCAACCTACAGGATATTCACCGGGAATATAGGGCGGCCACCCCCAATATCCCGGGGGAAACATTGGCGGAAACCCAGGGTAATAAGGCGGAATTTCGGGCCTTTTGCCAGGAATAATTATTACCTGGCCGGGGAAAATCAAGTTAGGGTCTCTAATTTGAGGATTAACGGCCAGAATGTCGGCTACTGTCACCCCGAAACGCTGGGCAATAATATAGAGCGTATCGCCCGGCTTTACAACATAACGCACGAAAAATCCCTCCAAAACTGTATTTTTTTTGCCTTCTGAGCATATTACAGTTTATGAAGGGAATTACAATAATGTGAAATTCGGAGGTATGTATGATGTCCAAATCAATTCAGGATTTAAAAAACAGTATCCGGGAAAAAATAATCGAAATATGGAAAAACCCGGACAATCCGCCGGAAGATAAGTTGATAGAAATTTTCGGGTTCTCCGCGGAACAAATAATAAACTTTATTAACCAGGAAGACGATTAATCATCGCAAAACAGGGCGCATTCGGTACAGGTCCCGGCGCAGGGCTCTATTTTTACGTTAAATTTCGTTCCCGGGTAATTGGCCATTATTTCCTCTTCAATGGAGTGGGCTATATGATGAGCCTCATTTAAAGGCAAACCTTGGGGTAGAACCAGGTGTACACCGCCCACGGGACCTGCAATGTAATCATACCGGAGGGATAATTCATGGTAATTGACAAACTTACCGCCCAGCCTTTCCATCGCTTTCTCCAGTATCTTTTTTAAATCTTCCTCTGTGATGATATCTTCCTTCATCACCTCTTCGACAGGTTCAATATGGATTACCACATCGGAAGCATACTTGGCCAGTACATCCTCAACCCGGTCGGCTAACTGGTGCCCTTCTTTGATAGTCTTATTCCCGTCAACCAATACGTGCAAATCCCCGAATATTTTAGGGCCCACCCGGCGTACCCGTATCTTATGTAAACCCAAAACTCCGGGTACACCCGTTACATCCGATTCAATCCGCTGCCTTATCCCTTCCGGAGCCCGGTCCAGCAGGCCATCAACGGTTTCCTTGGCCAAACGCAAACTGGCAATAATAACCAGAACCGCAACCACCAATGCTGCAATGGGGTCAGCCTTCTCATAGCCAAACTTGGCAAATACCAAACCCACAATTACTACCAGAGAACTCAGGATGTCGCTGGAAAAATGCAGGGCATCGGCTTCCAGAGCCTGGCTTTTGTGCTTTTTAGCTGCCTTTTTCAGCGCCCGGGACCTGGAGAAATCTATAATAATTGACACAACCAGAACTCCAAAACCCCATGCCGTTACCTCCAACCGGAGTTCCGGCATCATTAGCCTGTTTATGGCTTCTTTAACAATCCACAGACATGTTACCATTAGTAATAGGGCTTCTACAAGAGCAGAAAAATTTTCAACCTTACCGTGACCGTAATGGTGTTCTTTATCCGCCGGTTTATCGGAAATACTGACTGCAAAGTAAGTTATGGCTGCAGCGCCAAAATCCAGGGCTGAATGGGCAGCTTCAGACAGAATACCCAGACTGCCCGTCAGCAAACCTATAATGAGTTTTCCACCCGTCAGAAACAGGGATGCCAGGACCGAGCTTAAAGCTACCGCCTTTTTTTCTTTTTGAGCATCCGCAAAATCAGCCTGCGCCAATGGCCATACCCCCTAACATCTTTATTATATGAATTCTGTGTGCTGGTATGTTCAAAAAATTTCCCCGTTTAGCGAAAAACCTGTGGAACCACACGGTCCCACAGGTTTATAATCCTGCTGCTCATAAAAGCCCGGTAAAACTTTTCCGTTCTACCTGATCCATTATGCTTTTTTATTTTAACACAATTTATTGCTAAAAGCAAACCTTTGTGCAAATAATTTTTCAAATATTTTACTTATAAAGTATTTCTATCCGGAAACCTATTGCCGGGGCCTGAGCGCTATGGTATTCCCCGTTATATATAATAACGGTAGCATGCCGGTTCCCTTTCTGATATGACATAACCATGTAATTGCCGGGTGCTATGTTTCCGGACACTTTTTCCCAGCCGGCCTGGGCCATCTGTTCCTCATACCAGTTGAAAAGTTCTCCAGCGCTAACATCACTGCGCCGTGAGGAAATCAGCAGCTTACCGCCTACCCCTGCGTATTCCGCAGGCATCCAGGCTTCACCAGCCATAATACTGGCCTTTTGGGGAACACTCCAGGTAAACCCGGGATATTTAGGCAAATCGGCGGGTTCTTTGGCAATCATGTGTAAATTATGTCCCTGGTCATGGCAGGCCAGACAATTGGTATTTTTTGTATTAATTGCATACTTAACAGTTTCGCCGGCGTCTTTTTGGTGACAGATATTACATCCTTTAGCCTTGTGAAACTGTTGTTCGCCCAGGATAGTGTCGGAATGACAGGTCTGACAGGCTGCATCCAGCCCGTTTTGGTGTGCCGGGTGCCCGCCGCCGGCATCAAGGTTCAGATGACATGCGCTGCAGGCCGAATTCTTCTCGGCGATAGCCTTTTGCACCTGTGGATCAGGATTATTATGACAGGTAAAACAGGTCAGTTGATTGCCGTTGTCATCATACCGGCGAGCATGTTCCCTGGTCAGCGTGGTGGCATGGCACATGGTACATCCCTGTGATGTTGTTGTGTGCCTTCGTGAAACATCACTGATACTGTGTACAGGCGGAATACCTGTCGTCCATGTCTTGCCATGGCACTCCATACAACTGTCCGTATCCTGCGCCCCGTGAAGAGGCGGATTTGCTACCGGCAGCCCTTGGTTATGGTAAGCGCTTGGGTAGGTGGTAGCGTTAAAATGGCATTTATAACAATCGTCCAACGGATATGTAGGATTGGATGGCGATAGATTTGTACCGTGGCATTTACCGCAATTATTCATGGGATGACTGGTTCGATCATGGCACTGCTGGCAGGTTGCATCATTCATGGAAAAAGTCATTTCAGTATAAGTGTTGATAAAAAACTTCCAGGAAAATTGCGCCTGATTGCCTGCAGTATCACGGGCCTTGACCAAGACCGTGTGCCAGCTTTCATTGGGCAGTTCATTTTCCGGCGTAAAGTTTATGACCCCAGATGCCGCATCAAATACAGCGTTTACCCTAGTGCCGTCAAGATACATCTCCACTGAGCCACTGTCAACGGCTGTATTATCGGTAACCTTGGCAGATATAAGAGGTTTTAATTCCGTTACGGTAGCATTGCCCTCGGGCTGTATGGGGGAAATTTGCGGTGGTTCTGATATTGTGAAGTTCCATTGTTTGGTAGAAGAATTCCCCGCGCGGTCTCTTACCGTGATTGAAACAAAATGACTGCCTTCCACCAGGCTGGCAGAATAATACATTTCCAAGGTGGAATAGTCATCGGTATACTCGTCAATCCATCCATACTGCTTGATCGGATTGACCAGGTTACCGTCCAGCAGCATTACAACGGAGTTGTAATCGATAAAATCGGGGTCAACTGCCGTTAAAGCAATAGTTACTCTGCTTGATTTTATTACCGCTCCACCCTGCGGAAAAAGGTTAGTAAACGAGGGACCGTTAGTATCGGCAAAGGCAAGGGCCGGAACGCTTAGAATAAAGATACTGAAAACCACTAGAAACAGCAATAATGGAAACCTCGGCTTGTCCTGTAGCGAAGTGCGGTTCATCATATTGCCTCCCCTTGTTGACATATCATATATGTCGTTGATTTTCCCTTTTCCCTCCTTTCTATCATGTCCAAATGTACTGACCAATTTCGACAATTTTCCTCAATATTCCTGCCAATACAGCAGAGGTAATTTATGCCAAATTATTACTTTGGCATGGTGCGACTTTGCACCCACAACTTCACCCAGTGCCTGAAAGCAAAACCGGTCGGGAAACATCCTATTTCCCGACCCAGTATATGACACAAATGTATTCTCCCAGAATAGTTGTAAATGGTTTTTGGAGCAGGGCTAAAATCCCCTTATGTAATTTTATCTTTAATCCGGGTCGGGTAGGACCCATTTTCCCCACCGGGGCTTGCTTTTAGCTTACGCAACCCAATTGCCGCCACGCCAACGGCATTATCGGAACTCATGGACGGTTCGGCAAAGAAAAGCCTGGCTCCTACTGCCCGGTGCTCCAAGCGCTCCCGCAACCGGGATCTGATATAGTAATTGGCGGTCACTCCGCCTACCAGGAGAATGTCTATCACACCTGTCTGTTCTATAGCCCTGCGCAGGACCTTTTCCAGGGAATTTGCTATACACTGTTCTACACCGCGGGCAACTTCAGTTGCATCTGCCCCGCTGCTGATTAAGCGCTGCGCCATTGTCTCCGGACCGGAGAAACTTATTTCCAATCCGTGTACCGATGAGGGAATAGGTATGGCGCCGGCAGCCCTACGGGCCAATTTTTCCAGTTCTGGGCCCGCCGGGAAAGGTAAACCCAAAGCCACCCCTATCCGGTCAATGAACTGGCCGGCATTTAAATCTTTTGTTCCCCCGAGCAGGCGGATGTCAAACATCATATCCGCTGATTCCCCTTGTTGGGTGACCCGCAGGACTTCCGTAGTTCCTCCTGATAAATGTACCGCTAAAAATTCCCTGGCCGGAAATATGCCTATCGACCACAACCCCGCCATAATATGCCCTTCCTGGTGGCTGGTAGGGATAAAAGGCACGCCCAGCAACCCGGCTATAGTCCGGCCGTAACTTTCCGCCACAGTAAATACGGGCATATAAGAGCCTTCCACCGGGCGTGGCCTGACGCTGGCCGCAACCCCTAGTATCAGCTTTCTTCTGCCTGGTATTTCCCAAAGATTATCAAAGAGGTTTTTGATGTTCTGAATATGCTGAAATACGGCGTTGCTCTGCTGCAGACCCCGCGCACCGGCAGGAACATCAAGCAACTTCCTCTGGTCCGCCACCAATCCTCCGCCTGTGTCCAACATAGCAAGAGAAGTGGTGTAACAACTTGTATCAATGCCCAAAACCAACCCCATATGGCTACACTCCTGGTTCGGTCCTTTTGAACTGCTCCATATTTTTGGCCACATAGCCCAAAATGCCGTTTATAAACTTGCCTGAATCAGCCGTGCTAAAATCCTTACCCAGCTCAATGGCCTCGTTTATGGCCACATTCTTCGGCACATCTTCCCGAAAAAGCATTTCATAAAGGGCCATGCGAATAATATTCCTGTCCACATTAGCCATTCGGTACAAATCCCATTCATTAGAAACTTCTCTGATGATGTCATCAATATACGCGCGGTTTCTTAACGTGCCCTGGACCAGTTCCCGGCAGAACTTTTGGGCATTTTCACCTATGTTGAATTCCGAAAAAATGTATTCATAAGCCTTTCCTTCTTCCACTCCGGCCATTTCTATCTGGAAGAGAACCTGTAAGGCCGCTTCCCTGGCTTTTCTCCTGCTCATTGATAACCTCCTGTCTGTAACTATAAGTAGTATAACCTTACAAGGTCAAAAAATTTCTGTTACCCGGCAAACCAAAACACCCCCGCCTAAATGGCAGGGGCCGGCTGCTAATAACCTCTGAAAAACCTTCTGACAGCCATCAATATATCCTCGTCTTCATCGACCTTTTTGCCGATAAAATAACCCAGTACAATTAATATTATAACAAACAAGGTTTTCAACAAGCCGTATTCAATAACCATCCAGCCTAATAGAAGGCCCAGGGCTACACCCAGTATTTTTCCTAAATGCATTCCCAGAAAATCCTGCCAAGACCTGTCTCGCATTATTCATTCCCCCTAATTGACCCTATCCCTGACCTTCATGTCAGTAGCAATATTTTCCACCAATACCTTAACGGCATGTACATTAACCCCGGCAATACGTTCAAGGTTCTCTTTGACTTTTTCCTGAATTTCATCGGATACCTGTGGAATAGCCAAATCAGGCGCAACAATAACATGAATAAATACCCCTATCCCCTCCGGGCGGGAAATAATCCTGGGCTGAACTTCTCGGATACCCCGCACCTGCAGCACGGATTTTTTGACAATGTTTTCCAGGGCCTGCACCGTAATACGTACCTGTCCCATAGCCGATTCTTTGATCAGGGCATGCATTACCTCATTTTTTGTGCCAAAACTGTTAATCAAAAACTTTAAACTGATAAGAATAAATACTATAGCGACCAGTCCTACCGCAATTCTTTGGTCCTGCTTAAAGAGGGCAAATTCCAAAAGGTCGAGAGGAGTTGTCCATCCAGCAGCCACTAAGCCGACCACTACAAACAGGATAACCATGCTTAGACTGTACAATCCCAATAACAAACGGTCAAAAAAATTCACGAGCAACACTCCATTCGGGTTCTTCAAATACATAAATTTACATTACCAAATAATTTGAACCCCCTGAGTGTTCAGGGGGAAAAAACTACTTTACTCTATGTTCTTCTTCCTTGGGTTCAGGTGTGGGAAAAACCACTCCCTGGATATTTATGTTTACTTCCACGACATTCAGTCCGGTCATGCTTTCAATGGCCCGTTTGACGTTTTCCTGTATTTGATGAGCAACATCGGGAATTCGCACACCAAATTCCACAATTACAAACATGTCGATAGCCGTTTCTTTTTCACCTACTTCTACTTTAACGCCCCTGGACAGATTTTTCCGTCCCAACATCTCAGCAATTCCACCGGCTAAGCCTCCACTCATGCCCGCTACCCCTGGAATTTCCGTCGCAGCCAGGCCGGCAATAATCGCTACTACTTCATCCGCAATGCGGATTACACCCAGTTCTGTTTCGTGCCTTTCAATGAGCTCTTTCTTTTCCATAACCGACACCTCCCGGTCGAATTGCTTACACCAACTATAAACATATTATACCAAATTGTAAACTTCTATTCAAGAAAAGCGCGCATCTATTCTTGTCATGCGCGCTAGTCAAACCTTCTGCCGCCAATTCTAATCTTCCTGCAAGACGCGGCGCTGAATAAAATTGGTATAAAAGTCCCCCCTCTGGAAGAAAGCATTATCCACAACCACCAAATGGAAAGGAATCGTGGTTTTTACCCCTTCTATTTCAAATTCCTGCAGGGACCGGCGCATTCTCTGAATAGCCTCTTCCCTGTTGCGTCCCCACACAATTAGCTTAGCTACCATCGAATCGTAGAAAGGCGGAATGGTATAGCCTTCGTATACGGCGCTGTCTACCCGTACTCCCATGCCACCCGGCGGGACGTACTTTATCACCTTCCCGGGCGAAGGCATAAAATTTTTGGCCGGGTCTTCGGCATTTATCCGGCATTCGATAGCCCACCCGTTGATTTTAACATCATCCTGCGTATAGCCCAATTCTTCACCGGCAGCAATCCTGATCTGTTCTTTAATCAGGTCAATTCCTGTGACCAATTCAGTGACAGGGTGTTCTACCTGAATCCGGGTATTCATTTCAATAAAATAAAAATTATTATCTTTATCCAGGAGAAACTCCACAGTACCGGCATTGCTGTAATTTACTGCTTTTGCCGCGCGCACAGCCGTTTCACCCATTTTTTTCCTCAGTTCAGGGGTCAGGGCCGAAGAAGGAGCTTCTTCCAGCAATTTCTGGTTTCTTCTCTGGATAGAGCAGTCACGCTCACCCAGGTAAACTGTATTGCCGTAATTGTCAGCCAGAATCTGAAACTCAATATGTCTCGGTTCTTCCACATATTTCTCGATGTAAACTTCAGCATTGCCGAAAGCTGCCTCGGCTTCTGCCTGGGCCGTTTGAATGGCTTTGATCAGGTCATTTTTGCTCTGGGCAATGCGCATGCCTTTGCCGCCACCGCCTGCTGAAGCTTTAATAATAACCGGGTAACCGATTTCCTGGGCAATTCTGACCGCTTCTTCTTTATCAGTAATAACTCCTTCAGTACCGGGAACAACAGGTACCCCGGCCTTGATCATGGTTTCCCGCGCTACTGCTTTTGCGCCCATATTTTCCAAAGCGGAAATAGACGGCCCGATAAACTTTATACCGCAGCTTTCGCATATTTCCGCAAATTCGGCGTTCTCAGCCAAAAACCCGTAGCCGGGATGGATGGCATCGGCTCCGGATACTTCTGCCGCCGCTATGATATTAGCTTTGTTCAGATAACTCTTACCTGAGGGAGCAGGACCTATACAAAAAGCTTCGTCTGCCAAACGGACATGTAAAGAATCCCGGTCTGCTTCCGAATATACAGCAACAGTCCTGATGTCCATTTCTTTGCATGCCCTGATAATCCGAACGGCGATTTCTCCCCTATTGGCAATCAGAACTTTTTTAAACATTACACACCTCCACCGTTGTAGCTTCAAGTAATATCACCGCCGGCCACTGACCACCGGTCACCGGCGCTATTTATGCTTTTTCAACAAGGAACAAAGTCTGTCCGTACTCCACCGGCTGTCCGTCTTCAACCAGAACCTCGACAATTTTGCCCGCTACTTCCGATTCTATTTCATTCATCAGTTTCATGGCCTCAATTATACAAACGGGCTGTCCTTCGGATACCATTTGACCTACTTCCACAAAAGGCTCCGCGTCAGGCGCCGGGCGGCGGTAGAAAGTCCCGACCATGGGAGCCGTAATCGGAATAAGGTTGCTGGTATCCCTGGACTTTTCAATTACCGGTTTGGGCGCTTTTTCAGCTTTTTCCGCCTGCACGTCGCCTGTAGCTTCGAAAACCGGTGCACCTAACTGTCCGGTGCTACCCTTTTTGATGGCTACCTTAACCCCGGCGCTTTCCAGGTGCAGTTCGGTAATATCGGTCTCCCCAAGCAGTTTGATTAATTCCTTAATTTCATTGAGATTCACTTCTTCAACCCCCTTCGATACATTGGATGATGATACTTGTTGTATATCTGTTTGTTCCGCACCGGCTTCTTCTATTACCTCATCCGGGATATCATCATCGGCATCATTTTCGTGATTCTTACGCCATTCAAAAAACTTCAGCGCCACCTGTGGGAACAAGGCATATGACAGGACATCCTCTTCTGACCGGGCAATGCCTTCCACTTCTTTCCTTAGTTTATCCATTCTGGGTTCCAATAAATCAGCAGGGCGGCACTTAATCATATTGGTTTTGCCCTCACCAAGTATTTTCTCAACTATTTCTTCTTTAATAGGTACAGGAGGATTGCCATATTCCCCTCGTACGTACGCTTTCACTTCACCCGGCACCAACTTGTATCTTTCTCCTGTTAATACGTTTAACACTGCCTGGGTACCGACAATCTGGCTGGTAGGAGTGACCAGAGGCGGGTAACCAAGGTCTTCCCGAACCCGGGGGATTTCTTCAAGCACTTCGTGAATCTTATGCAATGCCTTTTGTTCTTCCAGTTGGGACACCAGGTTGGAAATCATGCCGCCGGGCACCTGGTGATCAAAGACACGCATGTCCGTAATTCTGGTAACACCCCGTTCAAAACCGTGCCGTTTCCTTAAATCTTCGAAATACTTGGCCACTTCAAACAAAAGATGGATATCGAGACTTGTATCATAGGGAGATTCCTGGAGAGCCCTTACTACCGTTTCCACAGGCGGTTGAGAGGCGCCAAAAGCCAAAGGTACCGATGCCGTATCAATCACGTCGGCCCCGGCTTCAACACCCTTCAGATAGGCTCCGACAGCCATACCTCCAATGTAATGGCAGTGCAATTGAACAAGGATATCAACCTTTTCCTTAATCATTTTAACCAATTCATAAGCTTTGTAGGGTGATAAAAGTCCGGCCATATCTTTTATGCAAATGGAATCAGCGCCCATTTGCTTGAAAGCCAGCGCCGTTTGCAGGTAATGTTCCAAGGTATGTACAGGACTGACAGTATAGGAAATCGCCGTCTGTACATGGGCCCCGGCTTTTTTGGCCATTCTGATAGGCACTTCCAGGTTGCGGGTGTCGTTTAAAGCATCAAAAATCCTGATAATGTCAATACCGTTTTCCACAGCCTTATAACAAAAAGCTTCCACTACGTCATCGGGGTAATGCTGGTAACCGACCAGCGACTGCCCCCGCAGGAGCATCTGC
This sequence comes from Thermincola ferriacetica, assembly GCF_001263415.1. Classification (NCBI taxonomy): domain Bacteria; kingdom Bacillati; phylum Bacillota; class Clostridia; order Eubacteriales; family Thermincolaceae; genus Thermincola; species Thermincola carboxydiphila. Next base: position 56,716 of record NZ_LGTE01000002.1, on the reverse strand, counting down.
AGCTTAGTCTTTTTGAAATATTTCTTCAAAGTCCGCAGGCGCTCCCAAGGGTCTTCGTTCAAGTACCGGAGGCATACATCAAAAGTCGCTCCGCCCCATACCTCTAAAGAATGGTATCCAACCTCATCCAGCTTCTCAGCAATGGGGAGCATATCCTCAGTTCGCATCCTGGTGGCCCATAAGCTTTGGTGAGCGTCACGCAGCGTCGTATCCGTAATCTCCACTTTATGGCACATGCTATCTCCTCCCACCGTAAAGTTCTGTCCTTCACAAGTGAAACCAAAAAACAATACAAAATCTCAGGCAGTCAAGGACAACCTGAGAAACAATACATCCGGTTTACGAGGCATACCCTTACTTTTATTAATTATATTAGGTGTTTAACCTTATTTCAATAGATTAGAAGCAAGTATACAATATAATATATAGGCCTTCCGTGAAGTCGCAACTTATTGTTTCACCGGTACTGTGCTTATAGAAACAGCGCTTTCCTCTATGTTGGCGATGCGGTTTACTATTCCCTTGATTTTATCTTCTTCTTCAGGTGCAAGCTTTGTGGTCTGCACTATAACGGTGGCTGATTTGTCCTGTAAAAACACTACGGCATCCTTAAAACCTTTGGCCCTGATCATGTTTTCTATCTCCATTTCTTTTTCCAGCAACTGGGATATCTGCAGTAACCTGCGCTGGGCCTCTTTGCGGACGTCTTCTGTGGAATTGGCGTTGTTCACTATCTCCCTGAGCAAATCTATCTGCTGTCCACGGGCCCTGTCTCTCTGCATCCTGTACTCGATAAAAAACTGGCTTTTGACAGTTTCCTTCCGGTTGTACCCGGTCACATTCCATCCCTGCCCGTCGGCAGCTCCAGGAGTCTCCTCTCCTCCCTGTCCCCTGACTGCCTGCCCGACGGCAACCTTCAGGTTGTCATTAAAAGGTAAAGCCTTATGTATCTCCGCTGACCCGCCGGCGTTAAAAGAAGCGCTCAAACTGATTAGTTCCACCACAACAACCAGGGCAACTACGGTAAAAGTCAGCCGCCAAATGAGTTTTTTGGAAAAATATACCGATTTCATGCACATCACCTACTCTCTTTTGGTAAAACTACCACCCGGTGCGGCGAGACGTTGAGGAAAACCTGTACCGCATCCAGCAACCGGGCTTTGATTTCAGGGTCGTTGGCGCCTTCAGCCACAACTACTACGCCCTGTACCTGAGGCTTGATCTCTTTTTTCACCACGGGGATTTCCTTGTTCCCCTCACCTTCCCTGATCAACACCAATTGACCGTCTTCATTCAGTTCTGTCACTGTGCGGTTGCCGCCCTTTTGGTCGGTCTCCTGGGTGGTTTTGTTACTGGTGGAAGTATTAACAGCATATTCATATTCCATGGTAGAAGCCAGGTTAACCGTGGCTTTTACTTCGCCTGCGCCGTCTATCTGGGAAAGGATTTCTGCGAGCTTCTCACTGATGGCATTTTCTGCATCTGTAATATCGGTTCCCGAAGAAATATGCTGTTCTGCCCGTTGGCCGGAACTACCGCTTCCGGAATCCGCCGTAATTTTCACCTGCGGTTTTTGCTGTCCGAAATTATTGGCAAGTACTATAAGCATAAGGCCAAAAGCGCCAATAATGATAAATAAATTGAATTTGTTTGTTTTTTTGTCTGCCCCGTCCTTTCGCTCATTTCTGCCAAAAAAAGAAATCAGTTGGTCAAAAAATTTGTTTCCCAAAATTACCCCCCCTGCTCATTTCCCGGAAAAAACAATCTTTATGTTATCCGGGTTAATTCCGTAAAAATCAGCTAATACACCCTGCAGTTTTATTACGTCCTTATTTGGGGTCTCACCGGTCTTACTTTCTTCCTGGGTGCCGCTTACGTTGATTTCTACCGGTTTTACACCCACACTGCCTGAGCTGTTGCCGCCCGCTTGAGGATTTTTTCCCAAGTAGACAACAATTTCTTTCAATTGGCCGAAATTGGCTGCCTCAGGGTTATCCTCTATATCAACCACCACCTTTTGAACCGCCGCGCTCCCATCTAACCGTGCCAAAGCGGAAACTTGCTGAGAGATTTTTTGGGCATAGTCCTTTAATGCAGCCCGTTTCATTTCACTGTCCAGAGATTTACCCTTCCTGAGCAAACTATTGAGATCTTCACCCCTGTATTCAACCGGTGAAACAGTTAAAATGGAAAAATCCCTGTTCAGGAAACCAAGGATAGGATTTAAAACGGCCACAATTATAAACAGGCCCATCACCAATTTAATATACCTGCCCAGGTTGGAATTGGGGATAACCATTTCCAGTAAAACATTTAACAAAACAATAATTAATACATTTTGCACAATCTGTTTTAATATATCCATAACCCAAGCTACCTTCCCCGCAGGATTTTATCTCATCATCAGACTTACATTTCCGGTCCCAAGGACAATGGCGATGACGAAAAAAAACATAATTCCTACGGAAGATACTGCTGCGAAAACAAGTCCCAGGCTGTTTCCCATTGTGTTTAACGACTCTACCAGTTTAGTATCGCTGATAGGCTGGCTAATCGCCGCCGCCACCCTGAAAATGAGCATAATAGACAGAATCTTTAAGGCCGGAAATATACAGATGAAAAAAATGGCGATAATCCCTACCAGGCCGACGACATTTTTAAGCAGCAAAGAGGTGCCTACCACTGCATCAAGGGCATCAGCAAACATTTTGCCCAAAACCGGCACAAAGGCCCCGGTGGCGAATTTGGCAGTTCGCAGGGCAACACCGTCAGCCACTGAACCTGCTATGCCCTGCACACTGAGAAACCCTAAAAATACGGTAAAAAAAAGTCCCATTAATGCCATACTCCATTGTTTCATCAAACCGGACATTTTTGATACCTGAAATCTTTCGGAGATATTGCTTGTCAAACCTAATACCGCCGAGAAAAAAATTAGGGGAAAAACAATATTTTTAATCAACGTGCTAATACTGCTGAGAACAGTAACGGTCAGGGGATGAAAAAGCGCCGCCGAAGTCAGGTTACCCATAGCCGTTAACAAGGTGATTAAAACAGGCAACGTGGCCTGCATGAAAGAAACCATGTCGCTTATTGCTTCTCTGCCGATACCAAGGGCGATACCGAAGGACTTTAGCGCCAAAATAAACAAAGTCAGGTAACAAACTGTCCAGGCAACTTTGCCCACCGTTCCTTGTTCAAAAGCCGACTCGATATTCTGTAAAACGGCGCATATCACCGTTAAAACCAGGAGTTCACCTAACAGTTTGGAATTGGCTATGATTTCATGAAACAAAAACTTCAAAAGCCCCGTTAATATGTCGGTAAAACCAAACTTAAATTCACCTCTGGCTATTTTGCCGATTAAGGAGCGCAATTCAAGTTGGGGAACATAATCTGCTATTTCCCTGTTGATTTCGTCCAGGTATTTTTCCATCTCCCGCAAATCAAGGGCATCAAGTTCCTGTTCTACTTTTTCGGCATTGGCGCTTCTGATGTCTTCTTCAGCGGGTTCAACAGCATAGGCACGGCCCGTAAGAAAGCCTGAAAACAAGGCTAATGCCAGTAAAATTATTACTGCCCAACCTTTTTTATATCTTCCAGCCACTACATCACCCACCGTTTCCGCCGTTAGGGAATTATTTTCATCAAGGTATCAAAAACAGCAATAATTATTGGAATGGCCATAACCATAATCAAAACCTTGGCTACAAACTCTATCTTGGAAGCAATGGCTCCCTCGCCGGCATCCCGGCAGATTTGCGCTCCAAACTCGGAAACATAAGCTATTCCAATAATCTTTAGCACAGTACCCATGTAATACATATTGATATTGGCCCGCTGGGCCAGTTGGTTAAATACCACTATCACCGTATTGACCTTACCGATAATAAAGGTGAAAAACATTATGCCCACCAGAAGGCTCAATTGAACGGCAAATTCTGGCCTTTGCTGTTTAATGACCACAATGATTACCGTTGCCACGATGCCTAAGCCCACAACCTTCATTGCATATTCCAAGATACCCAATTCCCAGCACTCCTTAATAAAGATTAAAAACGTCCTTTACCGTGTCAAACAAGTTGGCTATCCTGGGGATAACCATGGCCAGCACGATTACTATCCCCAACAATAAGGTTGCAAAGGCATACTCATCCCTACCGGCCTGTTTCAGAACTGTATAAATAACAGTAATAACAATACTGATTCCGGCCAGTTGAAAAATCAGATCGATATCCATCAAATCTCTCCTTTCTTAAAACCCAGGTCATCTTAATAAACCATCAGGACCAAAACCAGGCCAAACAAAAACCCCAGCGATTTCCATACTTTCCCGTTGCTCTGTGCAACTGCCTCAGCCTTGGCTATTTCATACCTGAGTTGTTCTCTGGTTAACTGTAGGTGCTTGCTCTGATCATCCCGGTCAGAACAACCCAAAAAGCCACTGATTCTCTTTAGAACACTCAGGTCCTCTCTGATAAAGGCTAAATCGTAACCATATTTTTCTACCGCCAGATGCCAGGCTTCACCGGCTGTCAAGCCTTCGGCTGAGCAAAGAAAATCACGGGCCGCCAGAAAAATCCGGCCTATTTTTTCATCACAGTTGCGACCGACGTTTTCCATTGCGTCAGGTAGCGGCGTAGCGCCATAAACTATTTCCGTCTCCAGCATTTGCAGGGCCGATAGCATGGCCCGCAGTTGCTTGGGCCGCTGAATATAATGCTGGGCTACAGTCAGTCCTATCCCGCCACAGGCTGCTACGGCCAAAAATGCGCCAATCAGTTTCAACATTTCCCTTCACCTCTTCAAAGACTGCCGGGTTTTACCGTCCAGAATATCTTCCACCGTGCCCACTCCCTTTTCCCGGTTCAAAACAATATAGCGTTCAAAAATGCCCTGTTCTACCAGATATTTCAGAGCAGGCCTCTGGACCAATTCGCTCAGGTTGGCGCCATGCACTGTGGTCAGGATCTTAACACCGGCATTCAATACTTCTTCCAGGGCAAAAATGTCTTCTTTTCGGCCAATTTCATCGGTAGCTACCACTTTGGGCGCCATAGAACGAATAAGCATAATCATTCCCTCTGCCTTTGGGCATCCGTCCAGGACATCGGTCCTGATGCCGACATCCTTCTGAGGGACACCCCTGAAGCATCCGGCAATCTCGGATCTTTCATCCACCACGCCGACGGGTACCCCATGAAACCCCAAAGAAGGTACTCCATTGCTCAATTGGCGGACAATATCTCTCAGCAACGTAGTTTTGCCGCACCTAGGGGGAGAAATTATCAAGGTATGCTGAAACTCTTTTCGAATGGGGTCAATAAGATATGGCATGATGTTATCGGATGCGCCGATGACTTCCCGGGCTATCCGGATATTCAGGCTGGTTATGTATTTAATGGTTTTAACCTTTCCGTTATCAATAATAACCCTGCCGGCCAACCCCACACGGTGCCCGCCGGGAACGGTAATAAACCCGTTCCTTACTTCTTCTTCCACTGCGTATATTGAAGAATTGCTCAGCAAATTGGCAGTTTTCTTCAGATCTTCACCGGTCACAGTATAACTTTGCGTAATATCAACGGTAGGTTCTCCTTCCGGTGTAAGAAACAAATCGCCACCGTCATGTCCGATAATCAGCGGGCGGTTTTGGCGTAGGCGGATTTCTTCAGCTCGCCTCATCAATTCATTGGGCACACGGGCCAAAATAGCCCTCAAATTGCCAGGGACCATTTCCATTATTTCCTGGTAAAGCACCGTCTGTCTTGCCATACTTTGTCCCCCTTTCCGTATATAAATATTGCCGAGCCCCGGCATTTATGAATAAAAAATATGGCGAAAAAAGACCGCCGGCGAAGCATAAAGCCTCGCGGCGGTCATTTAACAGCCTGGTACAGTCTGTTAACTCATACACTCTGTATTTGCCAATGAAGTTAGTTAACCGTATTTAAACGGGCGCCGGTTCAAGTTTTTGCTAAAGGATTAGTTTCTTCCGTGGCTGCCACCTCGGCCATGGTAACTACCCGGCTAAAAGGCTGGCGTTTTAACAGACCTTCAAATTCCTCTGCAGGTACGGGCCGGCTGAACCAGTACCCCTGCATGTCGTAACACTGCTTGCCCCGGAGAAACAGGTATTGTTCTTCCGTTTCCACTCCCTCGGCAACTACCTTCAGGTTAAGGTTTCGGGCCAGCACAATAATAGTACTGACTATAGCCGCATCTTGAATATCGGAAACTACACCCTGAATGAAAGAGCGATCAATTTTCAACGTATTTATCGGAAAACGTTTTAGATAGTTTAGCGAAGAATAACCTGTGCCAAAATCGTCAATGGTAATCCTGATCCCCATTTTAGCCAATTCCTGCAATACCTTGACCGTATAATCAACATCCTTCATAATCACTCCCTCAGTAATTTCCAATTCCAACCACTTCGGGTCCATTCCCGTTTCCTGCAGTATTCTGGTTATAGTTTCTACCAGGTTTTGCTGGAGAAACTGCCGCGCCGAAAGATTGACCACAACGGTAACAGGCGAATATCCGGCATCCTGCCAGGCTTTGCTCTGCAGGCAGGCAGTGCGCAAAACCCACTCACCGATTGGAATTATCAGCCCGGTTTCTTCGGCGATCTGAATAAAATCACCCGGGTAAACCAACCCCTTTTCCGGGTGTTTCCAACGAACCAGGGCTTCCATCCCCGTAATTTGACCTGTAATAATATTCACCTGGGGCTGGTAATGCACCTCAAATTCATCGTTCTCCAGGGCTTTGCAGAGAGCCTGCTCCGTATTCAGCCTTTCGTAAGCTTTGTCATTCATGGACGGCGTATAAAGCTGGTATGTATTACCCTGTTCCTTGGCCAGATACAAAGCTGAATCGGCGTTTTTCACCAGCGTCTCGGCATCCTGCCCATCATGGGGATAAATGGCCACTCCTATACTGGTTGTCAAATGGAATTCCTGCATTTCAACCTTAAAGGGCCTTTTCATGGTTTCAATAATCTTTAAGGCTATTTTGGCCACATCCTGCTCTTTGGCTATTTGTGGGAAAATTAATATGAACTCGTCTCCACCGATGCGGGCCACCGTATCACCTTCCCGCAGGCACTCGGTGAGCCGCTGGGCCACATCCTTTAATACCCGGTCACCCATGGCATGGCCCAATGTATCATTTATTAGTTTAAACCGGTCTAAATCTATGAACATCACTGCCAAAAGCTGCTTGTTTCGTTTGGCATGGGCCAGGGCCAGCTTCAGGCGGTCATTAAACAGCGCCCGGTTAGGCAGGTCAGTCAAGGGATCGTGATATGCCATATGATTAATTATTTCTTCCGCCCGCTTCCTGTCAGTGATATCAATACCCATAGAAATTATAACCAAAGGCTTACCTTCAGCATCATATGACAGCGTATGGGTCCAGAGAATCTCTATTCGTCCTCCGTCCTTGGCAATCCACGGGTGTTCACCTGTTTCAATCACTTCGCCCTGTTGGAAACGTTCCACTAGTTCGGGTATTGCCGGCTTAATCTCTTTAGGCGTAAATATTTCCCACCATTTTTTTCCAATTACCTCAGCAGCCGTATACCCTGTCAGTTCCTCGGCGTACTTATTAAACAAGGTAATTGTCCCATCCATAGCCCAAAGCATAATGATGGTCCGGGCATTGTCCACCAGACTTTGGGAAAAATCCCTTTCCTGCCGGAGTTCCTCCAAAGCTTTTTTCGAATCGGTAATGTCGCTGAAACAGACAGCAAAACCATCACCGGCTTTAACGGCTGTGTTCCTGAACCATAAATTACACCCATTCAACCGGAATGAATGTTCGAAATGCTTGGAAACGCCTGTTTCGACAATATTGACAAAAACCTCGAACAAGCCGTTTTCTTTAAAAACAGGAATAGCTTTAAGCAGCGAATGACCGATTATATTCTCTACCCTGAAACCCATTATCCGGGCCGCTTCCGAATTGCAATAGGCAACCTCAAAATCAATAATTTTCCCCTGTTCATTACGAATACTGGTGAAAATCATAAACCCTTCATGGGAAGTTTCCTGAACGGTGCGAAAAAGTTCCTCCCGGACATAAAGTTCCATTTCCGATTGTGCAAGGGCCGATACGTACCGCCTCATCAGCAGGTACAACAGAAAGCCCGTTGCCCCAATAAAAAATAATCCTTTGAATGTCTGGAAAAAACTGATTTTTGATACATCGAAAAACAGGTTATTTAAAATCTTGTCAGAAAACAATATCCACAGACTGCCAATCAACATGTATATTATGGTGATTTTTATCGGAATTTTACGTTTCTTGGCAAAATTTGACTTCGACAAGCTATTCTCCATAAGTCTCCTCCCGCCGTCGTTATTTGTATGCTGATCTGCAAACTTTTTGAACTGATGCCATCGGTACGTTTTTCAACATAACTCATGGATAATCCTGCCTGATTTTGGAATGACATAAAAAAACGACCAGGTTATCCTGACCGTTTCTCGCCACAATGTAGTTAACTAAATGTCTTCCGTATCTTTAGAGGAAACCATGCGGTTATCATTCCCCGCTTCCAAAACAGCGTCTTCGGTATCGTCAAGAATTTCTTCATCATTGACATAAACAACTTCATCACAGTTTGGACACGTTACCTCAATAAGGTCTTCATCGTCAACAATACCGGCGTCGAAACACACAATCTGTCCGCAGTTAGGGCATTCTACTTCCATATACTCCTCAATATCGGCTCCGTGCACATCGCCCTCAAGATTATATAGGTCTTCATCTATGCTTTCTACGTAATCCTCAAGGTCCGACTGAGCTGCTTCAATATCTTCAATCTGCTCGGCCATTTCGCCCAGGACATCGATAATCCCTGCCAGAATTCTGCCTTCTTTGGACCCGTCATCGATATCCATGCCTTCGGCCAAGCCCTGCAGGTATGCTACTCTTTTCTTCAGGTTTGTCACAAAATAACCCCCTTTTAAGTCCTTAAATCAGTATTATTATAACTTAAAAAGGGGGATTTTAAACCTGATAGTCAATAATTAAAATAATTAAGGCGTAATTTACTAGAATGATTCACCTCTATTATCTTTACTATACCCTCTTGAGATAAGCGCCCGTCCTGGTATCAATCTGTAAAACATCCCCTACTTCTACAAAGAAAGGAACTTGTACAACGGCACCAGTTTCCAGAGTTGCCGGTTTGGAGCCTCCGGAAGCAGTATCACCTTTAATGCCAGGCGCAGTCTCAACTACTTCTAACTCAACAAAATTCGGCAATTCTACGCCTATAGGATTGCCCTGCCACAAAACCACGTGAATATTCATATTTTCTTTTAAATATTTAATGGCATCCCCTAATTGTTCTTTAGTAAGGGCTATCTGCTCATAATTCTGGGTATCCATAAAGTTATAGGAATCGCCATCGCTGTATAAGTACTGCATCTCCCTGCGTTCAACCCTGGCCCTTGGTATTTTCTCACCGGCGTTAAACGTTTTTTCCACAACTGCCCCAGTCCTGACATTCTTAAGTTTAGTCCTTACGAAAGCAGCTCCTTTCCCGGGCTTAACGTGCTGAAATTCCACTACGGAATAGACGTCTCCGTCTATTTCGATAGTTAAGCCTGTCCGAAAGTCGTTTGTAGAAATCATCCTTCTGCATCCTCCTTTTTAGGTTATGATTATTTGTTAAAGTTCTAAGAGTTTCTTAGTAGATTGGGTCAGGACCTCCACGGATTGACCGGTCACAACAACTATATCTTCAATACGCACCCCACCCCAGTCACGGATATATATGCCGGGTTCAACCGTTACCGTCATCCCTGGCCTGAGCGCGCTTTGGTCTCTGGGAGCCAGAGCGGGTTTTTCATGAATAGCCAAACCTATGCTGTGTCCTAAACCGTGCCCGAAATTTGAACCATAACCTTCTTTGGCAATCAGGTCCCTGGCCACCGCATCGATTTCAGAACATACCTTTCCCGGAGCTATAGCTGCCGTTGCCCTTTTTTGGGCTTCCAGAACGATATTGTATATCTTTTTCTGCTCCGGACTGGCTTTTCCAAGTACAACGGTTCTGGTCATATCGGAGTGATACCCCTGGTAAACACAACCAAAGTCTAATACGACAAAATCTCCTACTGCCAGCTTTTTGCCTGAGGCCACGCCGTGGGGTAACGCTGACCGCGAGCCGGAAGCAATAATCAGGTCGAAGGCTGATTTTTCTGCGCCGCAAGTTTTCATATAGTACTCGAGTTCGTTGGCAATTTCCTTTTCGGTAATTCCCGGCCGCAGGAAATCAAGAATGTGCGTAAAGGCCTTGTCAGCAATGGCCACCGCTTTCCGAAGCAGTTGTATTTCCTGGTCATCCTTGACCTCTCGAAATTTTTCAATTACTGTACGCAGTGGTTTTAAAGTTACCCCGGGCATTTTTTCTCCGTAATTTTTAAACTGCTGATATGTAAGGTGATCCGCCTCAAACCCAAGAGTTCTGTACCCTTCGTGGTCAACCAGGTCCGCCAACGCTTCGTCAGGTAAGCCCGTGGACGAAACCACTCTAAAATCCGGAGCCTGTTTTTCAGCCTGTTCGAGGTAACGAAAATCAGTTATCAGGAATGCTTTGGCCGGCGAAATGAGCAAAATTGCGCTTGTACCGGTAAAGCCGCTGAGATAACGCCTGTTTTCCACTCCTGTAACCAATAAAGCATCTAATTCTAATTCAGCAATTTTTTTCTGAACTTTTAGTAGCCTCTGGTTCATAATCTCTCCTATTTATCTTTTATTATATCTGCCAACGCCCGCAATCCCAATTCATAACTTCTCGGACCAAAACCCGAAATCTGACCGGCGCAAACAGATGCTGTAACAGAAACATGTCGAAACTCTTCGCGGGCATAGATATTTGATAGATGTACTTCAACAGTCGGAATGGCCGAAGCAGCGATGGCGTCTCTGATAGCAATACTGTAGTGGGTATATGCTGCCGGATTAATGAGAATGCCCTGACAGGAAACAGCCGCTTCCTGGATAGCATCAATAATCTGACCTTCCGCATTGAATTGGACAATTTCCAGTTTTAAGCCCAATTCGGCAGCTATTTCCTCCAGTCTGGCGTTTATCCGGTCCAGGCTGACTGTACCATAAATATCGGGTTCGCGCTTGCCCAGCAGGTTAAGATTTGGCCCGTGAATAACTTTGATCCTCGCCATCGGCTCACCCCTTAAATATTCCACTAAAAAATTTTACCATAAATTATTTTATTTGAGTAGTATTTTTAATGGCCGCTTATGGTAATTCCTCCGATACAGATGGTAGGAGCTCCCTTTCCGCCAAAAAAACGCAGGTCATCAGCCACGGCTACTACATTTCTCAAAAGATCCAGCAAGTTTCCGGCAATAGCCACACCCCTCACCGGGTAAGCAAATTTGCCGTTTTCTATCCAGATACCTGCCGCTCCTACAGAAAAATCACCGGATATGGGATTTGCCGTATGCATGCCCATGACTTCCGTCACATACAGGCCTTTATCAACTTGGCTAATCACATCTTCCCTGGATACCTGGCCCGGTTTTATATAAAAGTTAGTAGTCCCTACTTCCGGCATACTTTTAAAAGAACCCCGGATACCATTTCCGGTAGGTTGCGTTTTATCTTTACGCGCTGTATAAGCATTGTGTAAAAAGCCCTGCAGTTGGCCGTCCTGCACTAAAACCGTCTCCGATGTAGGCACTCCTTCCCCGTCAAAAGGCGCTGACCCCGTTTGCCCGGGCATGGCGCCGTTGTCAATCAGACTGATCGCAGATGCAGCAACCTGCTGCCCTACTTTTCCGGCGAAGATGGACTTGCCTTTTTGAACCGCCTCCGCAGAAAGGGCAGGAGCCAGGACGCCGAGAAAATTAGTGGCCACATAAGGGTCAAAAACCACATAAGCTTTTTGGGTGGGAACAGTTTTTGCCCCCAGTTTATGAATGGCTTTTTCTGCTGCTTCTTCCCCGATGGCCTTAGGGTCTAAATCCCGGTATTTCAAGACAAACTGCAGTCCGAAACCGGTCTGGCTATCGCCGTTTTCTTCAGCCACAACATCCATATAAGCCCCGCAGTAAGAACCCTTATATGTCTCCGCTACACCCAGGGAATTGGCCAGGGTTACAGCATATTCGACATCAAAATAAGCGGCCCTTTCCGTGTTAGTAATACGGCGGTCATAATTCTTGGCTATTTCCTCAATGTGCTTGGCCAGGGCTATTTTATCCTCGACGGGGACCTGATGAATTATCGGGTCAAATAAATCCAGTTGCGGGTAATTCCCCGCCGTTTCCGGCAAACTGTTAAAATCGTCTGCGGTCGTTTTGTCCGAATTTTTCAGAGCCTGGGCAATAATGTCGTTGACTGCCTGCTTATCAAGGTCTGAGGTAAAAGCAAATCCGATTCTGCCCTCTTTAAAAATCCGTATCCCCAACCCCCGGTCTTCAGCCAGTTTCATCGTTTCAACTTGCCCTTCCCGAACATCTACGGACAATTCCCTGGAATTTATCAGAAAGGCTTCCGATTGGCCCGCTCCCATTTCCCGGGCCTTTTTCACCACATATGCGGCCAGCTCCATATATTCCTGTGTATTTTCTGATCTTACCATGCATTCAGCACTCCTTTCCACTCTCAAGGTAGTATAATTCAACAAAAGTAAAAATATTCCTTTAACGACCGGCGACAATTAACACTGCAACAGTGAAATTATAAGTGTGTCGCAACTCATTGTCTTGCCTCCACAGCGGCATCATCTAATATCATCTAATATTGGCAGGGCAGGAGGGTGTCTCCGCTACCCGGGAGCTTTGTGCTGCAAACCCTTGCCGGGCAGGCAGCGTTCCCGAACTCGATGGCTCATATAGCATTTCTGATAAGTCAGGCCGCCTCCCGTCCGGTTACTCAGCATATGTTGCATGCCGCAGATTGGAAAAAGGGGAGGTTAAATGATTCCTCCGCTCCGGAAAACATTTAACCTCCCTTATCGTCAGCCTGGGCACCCTGCATAAGTCGAGATCCGGACTTCCCGGCGGCCTTCGCCATCTTCGGACATGCGGGAACTCCCTGCCTGCCCGGCTGCGGGTTTGCGGGCGCAGTCGCTCCCAAACGGCAGGCGGAGAACCCTGCCTGCCCTGCCCCGGGTAAGGGTGAGAAAGAGGCCGCTGCCCGGTGAAACAATAAGTTGCGACCTGGCGGAGGGCAGATAGACAGTGTTAACGACAGTGAGGGCTTGAAATCACTGTTTCCGGCACGGACGCCGGAAACCCGGCCGTGAGTCACGGACGACGATTCGGCCGGGTTCAGTGATTTCAACCGAACGGAGTTTACACTGTCTCTGCCCGTAGCCCCGGAGCAACGGTTGTTTCAGCGGTGCAGCGGCATCCACAAAACAACGGTTGTTCCACCGGTGCAGCACAGATTAACCGGCTGCAAAGAGTTTTTTCCGCAATTTGTCGGGAATGGTAATTTTTGCTTTGTGGAAATCCCGGAGAGTGCTGTGCACCTGGAAGTCCAATAACTGCAGTCCAAGGATTTTGATTTTGGCCCTTAAAATATATTTATAGATGTATAAATCCTTGTTTCCTATCCAGTAAATCTGCTTGACATCGGCCACTTTCGCGCCAATAAGCTGGGGAGGCAATACCCCTTCGAACCACTCATTGGCTTTTGCCCCCGGAAACACCTCAATGACGGTAGCTTCCCGGCCATCAATTACCTCAGTCCCCGTATTGGTTACCCTGGCCTTTTCTAGGTTTATCCGTTCCAAACTCCGGTACGGGTTCAGCAACCTCAGTTGATTACCCAGTATTCCAACCAACTGCTTCAGGCCTGGCTCTTCTTCCGGCCTAAACCAAAGGTTCTTCAGGGGGTGGTAAACAAAAATGCGTTGGTCTTTTATGTAAGCCGCCGACTCCCCGTACCCCTGGGATGACTCCCAACTGAATTCCAGCAGTTCTTCTTTCTTGGCCGGAGACGCGGTCCCTCTCAGGTTAACAGTCAACTGCTCTCCCGCGGTAACAGTTGAACGGTACTTAAAGCTTTCTAGAGCTGCCCCTTTCTTTTTAGTTTCCGCCAGAATCTCTTCCGGCATTTTCCCCGCAGTTAATTCAGGCTCATCTCCGGTTAAGCCGTGGGAAAGGATTAAATATAAACCAACAGCGAGGATCACTACCACCAAGGCAATTTTCCAACGCATGCCCCACCCTCCCAATCTCCACATCTTCTAGATAGCCTATGAAAAAATGTACTTAAAAAGAACAGAATTTATTACCCCTTACGTATGTTACGGAACATTAAAATAATTACTGCCACTGCAGTGGTGACAATACTGCCCTCCGGCCCGAACTCGGCGCCCCAAAAGGGGCTTTTTATAACACTGCGCTCCGGTACCACATTCAATATACCGGGTACTGCCAAACCGCTCACCGGAAGAGAAAAGCCAAGACCTTCCATAGCGTTCCATGCAAAATGAAAACCGACGGGCCACCAAAGACTGCCTGTCCCGGCTGCCTTTTCGGCCATTAATAAGCCAACTAAAAAGATGTTGAGAAATGCTAAGAGAGTTATACCTTTATTGAAAAGGTGCATGAGGGAAAAAGTCAAAGCTGATAATATTATGGCTGTACTCCCGGAATAGTGCTTTTCTGTCAAGCGAAAAATTATCCCCCGGTGGAGCAATTCTTCTGCAAAGGCTACCAGTATGAAAAGGCCGAAAAAAAACATCATCTGGCCCGGTTTAAAAGTCAACCGGCCAACGGAAATATTATAAGTACCTAACCAAACCGATAACAGTATGATGGCGGCTACAGACCCAAAGGCCGCCAACATACCTGAAAAAAGTCTGCCCCAGGCCGCCCGGTGGGCAAAAAAACCGGCTATTTCAAATCCCAGCAGCTTAGAACCGTAAACAACGCCCACCGCCAGCAGGGAACCGGCAAAATATAACCGGTACGCGGGAAGCTGCAAGTCCTCCGGAATGACCCCGGCCAGTCCTTTAATAAGGACACCGGTCAGGACTTCCGCCAAAAACCGAATGAAAACCAGGTGCCCGGTAATAATCAATATTTTCTTTATATGCCTTTCCAAGCCTCCGGCCGGCAGAACCCCTCACCTCTTTGTAAACCCAAGATATAACAATTATAAATGAAAATTGTTTGTCATTACAACCCTGCTCCCCAGTTGAAGATTTGTTATGTCACCTTTGCTATTACTAGCTCATATCCTAAAATAGACGCATTGCAAAAAAAACAATAAGTATCACGTATCATGTAGAGGACTATGGCATCAAAAAGAGCTAGGTTTGTTGCCCTAGCTCCTCTCCCAAATATCAAAGTTCATTATATATCAAATTCATTGTAAGGAGACCGGATTGAATGCATAAAGAAATTATAGCCAAACCACTAAAACCAGAGTTGTTAAAACTTGATGGCATCTCTACAAAACAGATAACTGAGCATTATGAAATTTTGTATAAAGGTTATGTTAAAACAACTAACGAAATTCGGCGGAAACTGTCTCAGGTGTCGAGAGAAAATCAAAACCCCCGCTATACCGAATTTCGGGAATTAAAGGTAGAAGAAACCTTTAATCTTAACGGAGTGGTCCTCCATGAACTGTATTTTAACAACTTGGGCGGAGATGGAGGCCCGCCGATCGGAAAAATCAGAAATGCAATTATACATAATTTCGGCTCCATTGAAAAATGGGAGGAAGATTTTAAAGCGGCCGCCGCTTCATCCCGCGGATGGGTTGTGCTGGCTTATGATTTCCGGGATAAAAGATTGCATAACTTCCTTCTGGATGCTCATAATGTCGGCGTAATTCAAAGTTCGGCTCCTGTGCTGATTATCGATGTTTATGAACACGCTTATTTTATAGATTATGGAGCTAAACGAGCTCCTTATATTGACGCATTCATGAAAAATATCGACTGGGGTGTTGTCAATCACAGATTTGAAACTCCCTGGCGGGAATAAAAAGGGGGCGGGGATATGCGTAGGTTAAAACCCTCTTGTATACTCACTAAAACAGTCCGGACAAACAGGTTTACCGTCCCTCAGCCGGGCTTTGGGTTCCATAACACCTTCACCGCACCGGCTGCACTGGACAGTATTAAAAATGATGGCCTTTCCGGGCAGTTCCAGGTCAACCTTCCTGATATCAAATAACTCCTCGGCGGGACCGTGCAGGAGTTTTTTAATTCGTTCCTCCCTGTCCCCTTTTCCCTGCATTACGCCAAATTTTAAGGCCACCCGGACAGCCTGCCCCCCTGACCTCTTTCCTATGGTAAATACCTGCTTACCATTGTTCCGCATGATCATATTGCCTTTCCCCACAGTACATCCTGTCAGAGACTGAATCGCGTCAATGGAACAACTGTCGTTCTCAACAATGGCCACAAGTTCCTCATCAATATCCCTATCCACGCCCAGTTCTTGAAGAGCCAGTTGCGCTGCCCGAAACCCCAGGGCCAATCCGGGACAGGCATGTCCATGGAATTCTACGGCTTTTTCCCAAGGTGTTTTTTCCACGCACATGAGTAATCACCCCCTAAAAAATGGTATTATAGCATCTTTCATTATGTATATACCTATATAGGGTATATTCAAATAATAACACCGATTACCCGATATGTCAATTTTGATGGGCTGTTATTTCGCCCCTGGCCAATTCATCGCACCGGTTGTTAAATTCATTGTCGGCATGTCCTTTCACCTTTATCCACTTTACCTTATGGGTTTTGGTAAGCTTGAGGAGTTCCTGCCAAAGGTCCTGGTTTTCTACCGGTTCTTTTTTGCTGTTCACCCATCCCTTTTGTTGCCATTTGCCCAACCAGTCCTGCTGAAAGGCATTGACCAGATATGCGCTGTCGCTGTAAAGGTCTACCTCACACGGTTCCTTTAAGGCTCGGAGGGCTTTGATGGCCGCCGTCAACTCCATGCGGTTGTTGGTCGTAGACGGTTCATAGCCCGATATTTCTTTGCTTTTTTCACCATACAAAAGTATGGCTCCCCAGCCGCCGGGGCCAGGATTCCCTGAACATGCCCCGTCGGTATATATGGTAACCTTTTTCAAAATACCCCCGCCTTTTTTGTTATTCTTTTCCACCAATTATACCACATACCCGCCCATGAAGGAATCAATTCTTTTCGTGTCCAGATAGTCATCAGGGCTGCCTGAAGCAGCCCTGTCCCTTGTTCATATTCTGCGGATCCTTCGGATTGTGGGACCGTCGGATACGCCTGTACCGCCGACCACGATTTCGGGGATCCGCATGGTCGGCTGGGCATCAGACACTGGCACGCCCTGGCCGTCTTTCCCGCATGTCCCGATGGTATAACCCAAGTCATTACCAACCATATCAACGATTTTAAGCACTTCCGGCCCGTTGCCCGTCAAAGTGGCGCCGCGCACCGGTGCAACTACCTGGCCGTCACGGATTAGGTAACCCTCGGCCACATCAAAGACAAAATCGCCGTTGGTAGTGTTGACCTGACCGCCGCCCATCTTCTTGACCAGCAAACCGTTTTCAATACTTTTAATGATTTTCTCCGGGTCATCTTTTCCCGGTGCAATATAGGTATTGGTCATACGGGGAATTGGTTTATCCTGGTAAGATTCCCGCCTTCCGTTGCCCGTGGATTCCCTTTTTTCTTTCATGGCCGTCAGCCGGTCATACATGTATTCGACCAGTTCCCCATCCTTGATAAGAACCGTTTTCTGCCCTCTTTCCCCTTCATCGTCAAACCGGAAGGAACCATACTTATTTTTTATCGTGGCATCATCAATTACTGTAACGATGTCGGCAGCTACCTGTTCACCTTTCTTATTGGCATACACCGAAAGCCTCTTTTGCACCAAATCGGCTTCCAAGCCATGTCCGCAGGCTTCGTGTACCATCGTTCCCCCTGCTTCTGCGGCCATTACCACCGGCATCTTCCCGGCAGGAGCCGGTTGGGCCTCCAACATCTTAATGGCGCGACCGGCTGCCTCACGAGCTACATCCTCGGGGTTAAATTCGTCAAAGAGCTCATACCCTACCAGACCGCCGACAGCATTATAACCCGTTTGAATTACACCTTCGCTGGCGCCGACTGTATTTATCATAAACCGGGTACGGACCCGTTCATCTTCCACGTAGTTTCCTAAAGTATTGGCAATGGTAACCTGCTGCATAACGTCACCTACACCCACGGCTACCTGTTTGATGCGCTTATCGTACTCCCGGGCCGTTTTATTGGCCTGCAAAACCAACGCCACCTTGTCATCAGTGGGAACCGTATCCGGCACCTTTTGGAATTCAAAATCCACCACCGGTTTAACCTCTGTCAGATTAAAGGTAATATCCCTTTTATTTTCACCGGCTGCGTGGCTGACGATTTTTGCGGCCTTCATCAGCCCTTCCCTGCTGATGTCATTGGTGTAAGCGTAAGCCGTCGCTTCACCTGAAATTACCCTGATACCGGCCCCTACGTCAATCCCGGAATTAATCCTTTCTATTTTGTCATCTTCACAGCCGATACCGGTAGTCTTTTTCCGTTCGATAAAAATGTCGGCGAAATCCCCGCCGTTGGCTATCGCCTGCCGCAGTACATCCTGCAAATCATCCCTGGAAAGCACGGAAACACCTCCACATTATTAGTACTAACTATTTTTTGCCATACAGGTCATATATATTCCTGCCCGTGTCTCATAAACCCATCCTGGTCATAGGACAGCCAGCACATCACTCTCGTCAACAGCGTCGGTTATTCTAACCCTGCCTATTTTTTCCGGCAGGATATATTTTATCCGGCCGGACTGGACTTTTTTATCAAAATACATTTTCCTGAGCATGGCCTGCTTATTTATGTTCCCGCAATCAACAGGCAGCCCGGTCTTTGCAATCAGAAGACCTATTCTGTCCAAGTCAGCCTGAGATAAAAGGCCAATCCTCTGCGCCAGGCGGTTGGCTGTGACCATACCGATGGCCACTGCTTCCCCGTGCACAAAAACACTGTAATTTGTCAGCGCTTCAATGGCGTGGCCAAAGGTGTGACCGTAGTTAAGAATGGCCCTGATCCCTGATTCCTTTTCATCCTGTTCTACCACGTGCGCCTTAATTTCACATGACCGCCTGACTATCTTAACCAGGGTTTCATTTTGCATCCCTTTAATTTTATGCAGATTCTCCTCAAGATAAGAAAAAAATCCGGCATCCCAGATAACGCCGTATTTTATTACCTCTGCCATTCCCGCCCTGAACTGCCGTTCATCCAGCGTACGCAGGGTATTGATATCGGCATAAACCAGTTTGGGCTGATAAAAAGAACCAATAATATTTTTACCCTTCGGATGATTTACTGCTACCTTCCCCCCTACACTGCTGTCCACCTGGGCCAACAGGGTAGTAGGCACCTGAACAAAGGGGACACCCCTCATGTAGGTAGCCGCTACAAACCCGGCCAAATCTCCGATGACGCCGCCACCCAACGCCAATACGGCTGATTTTCTGTCTAACCCGGCTGCAAAGGCCGTATCGTAAAGCGCCTGGGCGCTGGCCATGGACTTATACTGTTCCCCATCAGGCACTATACCCATGACGACCTGAAAGCCGGCATTTTCCAGACTGCGTATGGTAATGTCACCATACAGCTCCTGCACTGTGGGATTGGTAACAACCATAATTTTCTCCCCGATAGGCAGCTCTTTCAGTGCGGCTCCCAGCCCGGAAAGAATATCATTGCCGATAATTATGGAGTAGCTGTTTTCACCCAACTCCACCCGTACTTCTTCTAAACTTTCGTTCCCTTCCATGTTACCTTCCTACCTTTCCTGTCCGGCTTTAAATGCCTCTATTATCTGCTGCTCAACTTCTTCCACGGAACATGCCGAAGTATCTATATAAATGTCAGCAACCTGGTAATAAGGTTCCCGTTCCTTTAACAACCGCTCAATATTTTTCTGCATATCGCCGTGTAGCAACGGCCGGTTCTTTTTACGGCGCACCCGTTCGTATATAGTGTCTTTGTCGGCGGTAAGGCATACCATGAAGCTGTTTTGCTTCAGCACCGCCACATTATCAGGGTTCAGCACCACGCCGCCCCCGGTGGCAATTACCCGGCCGTCTTTCCGCATTGCCCTTTTCACCGCAGCCGCTTCTTCGGAACGGAACCGTATTTCACCGTGTTTTTTAAAAAGCTGGGGAATCGTCATGCCCGTTACTTCTTCTATATCCTGGTCCGTGTCATAAAACTCCATACCCAGTTTGGCCGCCAGTTTCCGTCCGATGGTTGATTTTCCCGTCCCCATAAAACCAATTAAAACAATATTCAATGATTTACACCTGCCTTACATAGGCCACGTAGGCTTCATAATTCCGCTGCATTTCCGCCAGGCTGTCCCCGCCAAATTTCTCTATCATGGCCCTGGCCAGTTCAAAGGCCACAGCCGCTTCGGCCACAACGGCAGCCGCCGGCACAGCACAGGTGTCCGACCGTTCTACCGATGCTGCAAAGGGTTCTTTGGTCGCCAAATCAACGCTTTTTAAAGGCTTATACAAAGTCGGGATCGGTTTCATAGCTGCCCTGATCACCAATGGTTCCCCGTTGGTAATACCGCCTTCCAGCCCGCCGGCCCGGTTGGTACAACGGTAGAAGCCGCCAGAGTCGTAAAATATTTCATCATGAACTTGTGAACCAGGTAAAGTGGCCGCCCGGAAACCCATGCCGATTTCTACGCCTTTGACAGCCTGGATGCTCATTACCGCCTGGGCCAGGCGCCCGTCCAGCTTACGGTCCCACTGGACGAAACTCCCTAAACCGACCGGCAGGTTGGTTACCACAACCTCAAATATGCCGCCCAGGGAATCGCCTGCTTCTTTAGACGCATCAATTTCCGTTTTCATAGCCTGCTCAGCCTCAGGGTCGGCACAAAACAATTCCGACGCCGCAGCCAACCGCCGGACTTCCTCATAGGATGGGGGGATAACAGCCCGCACCGAACCAATCTGCACTACGTGACCGAAAATCTGGATGCCAAACATTTCCAGAAGCCGCCGACCTAAAGCTCCAACGGCTACCCGTGTGGCGGTTTCCCTCGCGCTGGCCCTTTCCAGCACATTGCGAATGTCGGCGTGGTTATACTTGATGGCGCCGGCCAGATCGGCATGACCCGGGCGCGGCCTCGTAACCACCATTTCGTCCAAATCAGCCGATGGAGAAGGAGTCATGATTTTTTCCCAATTGGCATAGTCACGGTTCCTGATCACCAAACAAATAGGGGTTCCGAGGGTGAAACCACCCCGCACCCCGGCAGTAAATTCCACCTGGTCCCTTTCAATCTTCATGCGTCCGCCCCGGCCGTATCCCATCTGACGGCGCGCTAACTGAGTATTTATGTATTCCTCGGTAACAGGCACCCCGGCAGGCATACCCTCGACAATAGCCGTCAGGGCAGGCCCGTGTGATTCCCCGGCATTTAAAAACCTCAACAAATATCTCACCTCGAAAAAAATATAGTAAATAACCCCGGCATTTTACAGGTGTTATTTACTATATTATGAAGGTTCAAGTTCCCATTTGTCAACGACAGGACAAAATATGCCCAAAAGTTCTTTCCGGCAAAAAATATTATCCAGACTAAACAAAAGGATTCCTATCCTGGTCAGGTATCCGGATTTTCTCCTCAGGTATAGGCGGCCGGCCCTTGGCGCTGTATATCTCCAAAAGCAGAGTAGCTGTGAGCGCCTTGTCCTGGCCTTTGGTCATCTTCCAGCCGGTTATGTTCACCAACCGGGGCAGTTTTTCCAGGGATTCGCAGTACCGGGTAATATCACGATACTGTCCCCTGATGTCCACCGTATATTTGTAAACCAGGTACTGGCCTTTATCAACAGTTTCGCCCGGTTTTAAGGCAATTACCTTTATATTGGCGGCTTTGGCTTTTTCTTCAACAGACCGAATAAACCCCGTGGCGTTTTCACCTGAAGGCAGCTTGGTTTCAATGGTCTGAATTGCAGCCCTGTTAGCCTCCATGTGGGCTTCGAAGGCGCCCGGATTACCGGTTATCTCCTTCACCGCTTTCAGTTTGGCCTGTACGGCTGCCAATTCCGACTTAAGCCCGGCTATCTGGCTTTCCGTGGGCTGGTACATATAGAAGTAAAAAGCAACTATCAGCACGGCAAACAGGCCAATTAGCAGGGTGGTCTTTTCCCGTTCACTCATATTCAAGCCTTTAAGTTTCATTGCCCGTCACCACCTTTTTGCCAGGCGCAGGTGATTTCAAAGTTCCATAAAGCTTTACCCGTATCAGCTTCCTGAATATTTATCGCACGCGCATTTTTATAATGGGCACTCTGGTTCAGGCGATCGATAAAATCGGAAACTTGAGCCAGGCCGGGCGCCGTACCCTTCAAACTTAGGGTGCCGTTATCACCGGTTTCCATGGCATTCAGCACAACCCCGGCGGGAATAATCTTATTAATTTCCATGATAACAGGAGTAGCCGGTTTAATTTCCTTCTGTAACGACTCGGCCAGCCTCTTGTTGGTAGAAAGAACCTGGTTTTGGGCCAGTTTCTGCTCGTATTTCCGGAGCCCGTCCTGCATCTTCTCCAGCTCGGCAACAGCCATACTCAGTTCCTGCCTGTATTGCGTCATTTCTACACCGGCCACGCCAACGCCGTAATAAACCATATAAAACAGGACCGCCAAAATCAGAACTATGAGGATAACCTGTTCGCGGTTGGCTATAGGCTTTTTCCGGTATTCCAAAGGCAACAGGTTAATGGAACCTTTCATCGGCCCTTCACCTCTCTTATGGCCAACCCTATTGCGTTCGTCAGGGTCGGAGCAATGCGGTCAATATTGTCCCGACGGCTCCTGGTTTTATAATGGACCACGTCAACGGGGTTAAAAAAAACCGTCTTTATCCCTGTCTGCGCCTCCAGATACTGAGGTAAGCCTTTCAAAAGAGATGCGCCGCCCACCAGAATTATGCGGTTGATAAACTCGTGGCGGTACTGGAGCTTGTAGAAAGCTATGGAGCGCTTCAGTTCAGCGATAATTTCATCAACTTTGGGCTTTAACTCTTCAGCTACTTCCTGCTCATAAGCGGAGAGCGGTAGTCCTTCCTGCCCATCCTGTCTTTCCTGTTCTCCTATATCTTTCTCCAGGGCAGCCGCAGCCTCACTGTAACTGTTCATTGACTTATCCAGACCCCTTAAGCCATATTCTCTTTTCACCCGTTCCGCCTGCTCCA
Source organism: Thermincola ferriacetica (assembly GCF_001263415.1). NCBI lineage: Bacteria > Bacillati > Bacillota > Clostridia > Eubacteriales > Thermincolaceae > Thermincola > Thermincola carboxydiphila. The sequence continues at coordinate 33,461 of NZ_LGTE01000002.1, read as the reverse complement.
GGTTAACGCGCAAACGGGCGGCCACGGCCTTGGTCAGGTCATACCCGCCGACATTAATAATCCGGTTCAACATTATTTTTCCCTGCCGGAAAAAGGTCAGTTTGGTGGAACCGGCCCCCATATCCAGCAACGTCACCGCTCCGTGGCTCAAATGCTTGGCCAGATCGTCCCCGCCCGTATTAACGCCCTTCAGATTCAGCACCCGCACCAGGGACAGGGGTTCAATATCTACCGCCAAAGGTTTGAATCCCGCCTTTTGGACGGCCTCCACGTAACCCTGGAGAACCTTTTTTGCTGCCACCACCAGCATTACGTCCATTTGGATTACGCCGTCTTCTTCTTCCTCGCCGACTATTTCAAAATCAGCAACGGCGTCAGCAACCGGCATGGGTATGTACTGGTCCAGTTCCCACTTCAGGGCTTCCGCCAGTTCCTCCTCCTTCATTTTTGGAAACTTCACGTGGCGGATAACCACGTTCTGGCTGTCCACGGAAAGTACAACATTCCGGCCGGATATTTTGCTCTTGCGCATTGCTTCCTGAATGGCCAGGGCAACGGCATCCACATTTAGCACATTACCGTTGGCCACGGCTCCCACCGGCAGGGGAGCAATGATATAATCCTGCAATTCGGCAATGGCGCCGCGTTTCCTGGCTTCTACAATGCGCACGGCGCTGGAGCCGATGTCCACGCCGACGTGTTTGGGGGTGAAAAACATACGGTGGCCTCCTTTCTGTATATTTGGTCAAATATTCCGGTGTAAATCGTCAAATATTTCCAGTTTATCCCAATTTTTCTTGGTGCGTACTTCGGCAGCCCATACCACTGAAGTATCGACAGGGTCAGGATATATTTCCAGATAGTAATAATCATGGGGGTTTCCTTTACCGTCATCATGGTCATGGTCATGATTGTAATGCCCAAAGTGATGACCATTGTCGTGACTGTTATTATGGTGCCTGTGATGGTCTTCATCTCTGTCCACATAATCTATACTTACTTTCACCCGGCCAAGGTCCTGCCCCAGGTCGTAGTATCTTTCATCAACGTCTTTTGTTTCAAAATCTTCCGGACTAATTTCCCCCGTTTTGATGTCCCAGAGCACCAGGTAGTAAACAGCTCTGGCCTTTTCCTCATCAACAAACTGCCTGTTTTCTGCTTTGTTGGCTCTTATCTCAAAAAGTGACATATCAGCAATACCCAGGGCAAGAATACAGAGAATAACTATTACAAATACAGCCAATATCAAAGCCGCTCCGCGCTCATCAGTTTTTAATTTTTTTATGAACACTGTACCACCCCTAATCTTCCCACCCGGCTACAGAAACGGCGGTAGTTACCGTATAGCCGGCAGTTCCTTTGCCGGTACTGACCGTAATTGTCACAAAATCATTTTGGATATTGGCAAACTGCAAGTCTTTAACACAGTCCGCAACAATTTCTTCTTTTATCAGGCTCCCCGTTTCTGTTCGCCATTGGCGCATCAACCGGTTGTCGTCCAACAGAAACCAGACTTCCCGGGAGTCATCGATTTTCAGACACAACCTTGACGGTGTGGATTTTCCCGAAGTGGTAAGTATCTTCTGCGCATTTTTAATGTCCACAGCCATCCTGTAAATGGCAGCCCTGGCATTCTGTTGTATTTCTGCCTGGTCCCCGGAGAAGTTATAGGAAGCCACCCCGGAATATAACAGTCCATAAACGGCAGCCGTCACCAGGAAAATAATAGCACAGGCCACTGTCAATTCTATAAGGGTGAAGCCAGACACTTTATAATTCTTTGATTTTGGTCCGGCATCGATTACCGTTTCCTTTCTGTTAGTTGTTACCATTTCCATTCCCGTTCCCATTTCCATTTCCATTACCGTACCCATACCCATTTCCGTTCCCGTTGTTTCCGGGGCCATCATCGTCATCATCGTGCTCCCAGTCATGGCCATAACCGGGCAGCGGAGTATAATAGGTAAACAGCAGCACAGTTTCTTCCGGATTGCCTGTTTCTACTTTCACTTCGTATTTATAGAGAAAATCCGTTCGCTTATGTTTGTCACTGTGTCGGTGTCCTTTACCGAATTTGGTCAAATCGAAGGAGTCTACAATTACCTTTCTGGTGGTGCGATAAACCCCATCAGCAATAGGCTCGTCATCCTTAAACTCAATATTAATATCTGGATTTTGCGGGTTATCCTTTATGGCATCATAAATCTCTTCCATTTTCGCCTTCGCCGCCTGGACGGCAATAAACCTTTTTCCCGCCTCTTTGTTCACCTGTACCTGCCCGCTGATAAGGGAAACCAGCGGAATAACGGCAATGCCGATAAGCGCCACCGCCGTCATCACTTCCACCAGGGTATAACCTTTTTCACCGGCAATTCTTTTCATGGCAATTCCCTCTTCCCGCCTTTTATTCAATCCTGACCCGGCCGATACTGTTTACACTGATTTTCACCGATGCAGCACCTTTGGTCCTGATTACTATTTCAGCCTGAGCAGCCGGAATACCCGACGCCTGAAAATCTACGACCGGCGCAGTCGTCACCTCGACACCTTCCAGGCCGGCGACCATCGCCTCAGGAGCAGTTGCCCCTGTACTTTTGGGGTAAGCCCGGATTTTCGCCGGCATAGTAGCCGTATCAAAATCCACCCGCCAAACCCTGCCCTCACTGACGGCCCTTGTCTGAGCGTACCTGAGCACGGAGGCAATCTTCTTCGCATTTACCTCCAGCCGGTACCGGTCCGATTCCCCACGTAAATTGGGCACTGCCAGCATCGTTATCACACCTATAACTGCAATAACCACCATCAACTCTATTAAGGTAAACCCACCGGAATTCCACCTTTTCACGCTCATCCCCTCTTAAGGTTACAGAAAATGCGCCATATACCACCCGATTATCTGCCGGCTCCAAAAAATACTGAGCAGGGCGCCAAGGGAGATAAAGGGACCAAAAGGAATGGCGTCCTTCCGTGTTTTTTTGCCTGTAGCCATCAGGCCAATGCCCACAACGGCGCCAATGACAAAGGCCAGAAAAAAACCGAGAAAGGCCTGCTGCCACCCCAGCCATAACCCCAGCATGGCCGCCAACTTTATATCGCCGCCGCCCATCCCCCCTTTACTGAGTACAGCAATGGCCAGGAAAAGGCAACCGGCGGAAAAAAAACCAACCAGCCCCCCTGAAAAAGTGGTCAAGGGGCGTATTATATTTATAGCCAAACCCACAACCAGGCCAATAATAATAAGCCCGTTGGGGATAATTTTCAGCCTCAGGTCGATAAAACTGATAACGATGAGTAAACTTATCAACACAAGATAAACAACGGCCTCTGCCGTAAGACCGAAACGGTACACCGTAAGCCCGTATAACAGGCCTGTCAGCAGTTCCACCAGCGGGTACTGCCAGGATATTTTGGTTTCGCAGTAGGCGCACCTGCCCTTCTGTTTCAGAAAGCTGATGACCGGGATCAGATGCATGGGTTTTAACCGGTACCCGCAGTCAGGACAGTGGGATGGCGGATTGATTAGAGACATACGCTGCGGAATCCTGTAAATGCAGACGTTGAGAAAAGAGCCTATGATAAATCCAAGCAAAGCAAATAAAAATACATACATTGCCATTGATACACCAGCCAGGTAAAATTTTAAGGGGCGGGTGGCAAATCACATTGCCACCCGGAATACTTTTAATAATTCTGACCAGAAAAATGGTCACAGGAAACAATACCGTTTGATAAGGAATAGACTTCATCATTCTGAGGATCTTTTGGTATACTCTTAATATATCCGCCATTTACCAAGTCATTTAATGTATTGGGATAACTACCTGTCTTTGCATAAACACGCTCGACTGCAGACTGTAGCATTTTAATGTTAGCCTTATCGGTTTCCGCTCTGGCATCACTGATGGCATTGACAAACCTTGGCACGGCTATGGCCGCAATAATACCAATAATAACTATAACCACCATCAATTCAATCAGCGTAAAACCGCGGTCATTCTTTATCACTTTTCTGATTCCCCCCACCAGAATTCACCTCCTTTCTAAAAAACTACCCAATATTACTGAATGTTACCTATCAGGTCAAACATGGGTAACATTACGGACGCCACAATAAAGCCCACCACCAGGGCGAGCACAACAATTATCACCGGTTCGATCAGTGACGTCAGGCGGTTGACCGTCTGCTCCACTTCGCCGTCGTAGACGTTGGCTATCTTCTCCAGCATCCGGTCCACGGCACCCGTTTCCTCGCCGACAGCGATCATCTGGGGTACCATGGGGTCGAAAACCCGGGCATGCTGCAGAGGTTCCCACATACTCTTGCCTTCCCGCAGGGCCACCTGGGCCCCGGCTATCCCCTGCTTCAGGTAATGGTTGTCCATCAGTCTCTTCACCATATCCATGGCCTGCAGAACCGGCACGCCGCTGGCCAGCAGGGAACCGAGAGTACGCGCGAACCGCGACGTCAGCACCTTACGGGTAAGGGGGCCGAACAGCGGCACCGAAATGATAAACCTGTCCCACATCTGCCTGCCCATGTCCGTCCGGAGAAAACGGATAAGTAAGAGAATCAGCCCGGCTATGGCCGCCAGCCACAGCAGCAGGTAGTTCTGAACAGAACTGCTTAACGCCAAGAGCAATCTGGTGGGCAGCGGCAGAATCGCACCGTAATCGGCAAAAAGGCCCGCAAACTTGGGCAGCACAAAGACAATCAGTATACTCACCACCAGCATGGCCACCAGGCAGACCACCGCCGGATAAATAAGAGCGGAGACCACCTTGGACCGCAGTTCGTATTCCCGCTGGTAGTAGGCAGCCAACCGCTCAAAAACCTGGTCCAGGATGCCGCCCAGTTCACCCGCCTCGACCATGTTCACCATCAGGGCAGGAAATACTTTGGGGTGCATAGCCATGGCGTCGGATAAAGTCCGTCCGCGTTCCAGGTCATGCACCACCTCTTCAAGGGCCTCCCTGAGCAGGGGATTGGCAATCTGCCTGGTCAGGATGCCCAGGCCGTTCATGACCGGGATACCGGCATTCAGCATGGTAGAGAACTGCCGGCAGAAAAGGGCCAGGTCCTTCATCGTCACCCTGGTCAGATGGATTTTTTTAGTTAATAGGGCGCTGACCTCGCTCCTGGCCTTCAGTTCCTTGATCAGGTAACCCCTTTCCTTCAGGCGTGCGGCCGCAGCATTGATATTGTCTGCTTCGATGGTTCCCCTGAGAACCTGTCCACCCCTGTCCATAACCCGATATGTAAAAATATTACCCACGTGCCTGTTCACCGCCCCGGTTTAAATTCTTTTAAAAATCGGTTAAATTTAAGAACAAGAACTAAACAGCATTAATGAAAGTCAGGAAACTGTCCTGGTCTAAGGCCCTGGAATGGGCTTCTTCGTAAGTAATCAAGCCTTTTTTATAGAGAGACTTCAGGGACTGGTCCATAGTCTGCATACCGTACTTGGCCCCGGCCTGCATAGCCGTCATCAACTGGTGGGTCTTGCCTTCCCGGATCATGTTGCGCACTGCCGGCGTGGCCACCAGGACTTCCACAGCAGGCACCCGCCCCGCATGGTCAGCCCGTGGAATCAGGGTCTGGGAAATCACTCCCTGCAGGATCAGGGCCAACTGTACTCTGATCTGTTCCTGCTGGTGCGGCGGAAAAACGTCAATGATCCGGTCAATGGTCTGTACAGCGCCGGCCGTATGCAGGGTGGCCAGCACCAGGTGCCCGGTTTCCGCCGCCGTTATGGCCGTGGCAATGGTCTCCAGGTCACGCATCTCGCCAACCAGGATCACGTCAGGGTCCTGCCGGAGGGCCGCCCTCAACCCGGCGGCAAAGGTCTTGGAGTCCAGTCCTATTTCACGCTGGTTGATGATGCAGTTCTGGTGCGTATGCAGGAATTCGATAGGATCTTCCAGGGTAATGATATGCCCCGTTCTTTCTTTGTTTAACTGGTCGATCATGGCTGCCAGAGTGGTGGATTTACCGCTTCCGGTGGGCCCTGTCACAAGAATCAAGCCATTGGGCTTGCGGACAAGGGTTTTGACCACTTCGGGCAGGCCCAGCTCGTCGGTATTCAGAATGACCGGCGGGATTATCCGGGCCGCAATGGCCGGCGTCCCCCGCTGTTTAAACACATTCACCCTGAAGCGGGCATAACCGTAAATGCTGTACGAAAAGTCCAGTTCACCTTTTTCCTCAAAGTGTAATTTTTGCTCCTCGTTTAAAATTTCACCGGCCATCCGCTTCAAGTCCTGATATGTCAAAACCGGCACCGGCAGGTAGCGCAGTTCACCGTGCACCCGCACTACCGGCGCTGCGTTCACCGTCAGGTGCAAGTCCGAAGCACCCCGCTCCACAGCCATTTTTAACAAATCTTCAATATGCAATGCTAACACCTCGTCTGAAAATTTTGGCATTTCAACGGCTTATTTCGCCCTGTGCTATTTTTCGTCCACAAAGGCTGCCCGCAGTACCTCCTGCCATGTGGTCCCGCCGCTCAATACCTTGGCACGGCCGTCCTCCATCAGGGTGCGCATGCCCTGCCCAACAGCCGCTTCTTTAATAATATCGGTGGAAGCCTTTTTATTGACCAACTCCCTGATTTTGGGCGTAACCTCCATAATTTCATGTATGGCCAGCCGCCCGTGGTAGCCCGTATTATTGCATTGCCCGCAACCCCTGCCCCGGTACAGGACCAGCGCCTCTTCATCGGGGATTTGCAGCGCCAGGCGTTCCGGCGCGGCGGCAGGGACCTGGTAAGACTCACGGCAATTGGGGCATACTGTTCTTACCAACCGCTGGGCCACCACACCGATGACCGCCGAAGCCACCAGAAAGGGTTCGACACCCATGTCTATCAACCGGGTCAAGGCTCCGGCAGCGTCATTGGTATGCATGGTGCTCAGCACCAGGTGCCCCGTCAGGGCAGCCCTGATGGCAATATCGGCCGTTTCCAGGTCACGGATTTCCCCAACCATGATGATGTTGGGGTCCTGCCGTAAAATTGACCGCAAACCGTTGGCAAAAGTAAGCCCCGCTTTAGGGTTTATCTGCACCTGGTTTATGCCCGGCAATCGGTATTCCACCGGGTCTTCCACGGTAATGATGTTTTTATCCACCGAATTGAGCTCGCTGAGGGCCGAGTATAAGGTAGTGGTTTTTCCGCAGCCCGTGGGTCCGGTAACCAGGATCATCCCATAACTCTGCCTGATCAGCTTCCGGAACCGGTCCTTGGTATCGGGCAAAAAACCTAATTGGTCAATGCCAACCAGGAAATTCCCCTTGTCCAGGATACGGATAACCGCCTTCTCCCCAAAGATAGTAGGCAGCGTGGAAATCCGCAGGTCAATGGGACGGTTGTTTACAGCTATTTCAATTCTGCCGTCCTGGGGAATGCGCCGTTCGGCTATGTCCAGTTGCGCCATAATTTTCAACCTGGAAATAATGGAGGCCTGGACGTGTTTCGGAGGAGACATGACCTCCTGGAGCACGCCGTCTATTCTGTAGCGTACCCTAAGCCCTTTTTCCTGCGGCTCAATATGTATGTCGCTGGCCCTGGCCTTGATGGCCTGGCTGATTATGGAGTTGACTACCCGGACAATGGGGGCGTCGTCAACAAGGCCTTCATCGACTTCATCTATATCATAAATTTCCCGGTACTCCTGGGTAGCGCCAACCTCCACGTTCTCAAAAGCTTCATCAATGTTTTCCAGCCCATAGTACTGGTTGATGACCTTCATAATGTCATCTTCCAGGGCCAGGCATGGAACGATTTCACATCCCGTAGCCAATTTCAGGTCGTCAATAGCAAAGATATTTATAGGGTCAGCCATGGCTACCGTCAGTCTGCGGCCCTCTTTTTTCACAGCCACCGCCTGATAGCGCCTGGCCAGTTGTTCGGGAACAGACCTCACAGTTTCTGGGTCCAGGGCCGTATGGAAAAGGTCAACTTTAGGAATACCCAACTGTTCCTGAAGCACATCCAGCAAATCAGTCTCGGAAATATAGTTTCTTTCTATCAGTATCTTGCCTAACCTTTCCCCGCTCAGTTTCTGTTTTTCCAGGGCCAAAAGCAGTTGCTGCCGGGTGATTAACCCTGATTTCACAAGCAAATCGCCAAGAAGCAATTTTTCGCCATTATACACGGTTAAATCACCCTCCTGCTACATATTGTTACAAGACAATACATTATTCTACTTTTTTCCAATATTTCCTTCCATAAAATTAAAAAATATAAATAAAATTGGTCTTCAATTCCAGCCACGGACTCCCAACACCAAAAATTAGCCAAACAAAAAAGGAAGCCTGCTCGATTACGCTTCCTTTTCCTGCATCTTTTTCATGGCTATTTTATCCCTAATAAAATCCAGGATTCCTTTTCTTTGTTCTTCCTGCAGCTTCTCCTCTATCTCCGATTTTTCAAGCTGCAGGAGTTCCAGTTGTTGCGAAAGTTTTTGGCTCGTTTCCCGGTAAGTCTGCAGTTCCTGCATAATGGCTGACAGCATGAAAAACACCGTTGTTTTAAAGTTCCCGTCAATGCCCATGGCGCTGTCCAAAGCCATATCCATCTCAAGGCGTCTTTTGGCTCCTTTAATAGTATACTGTTCAACCTGCAACAGGTCTCTGATTTTCGTGAGTATTTCCACATTAGCGGGCGTGAACCTTTTGTGCTGCCCTTTGTAGGATTTCACCTTAACAAACTCGGCAAATTCTTTTTCCCAAAACCTTACGGTACTTGGCTCTACCCCAAGAATGGTGGCTACCTGCTTAAGGGTTAAGCTCTTTTCCATCAAACTCCTCCCCCTTTGATTCCCATGTTTATGAATCTATTCATCTTCAGCCACCATTAATCCTGCCGTAAAGGTCGAGAATTTTCAGTCATTTCCCAACAAGAAGCGACAACTTCAGCAGCGCTGCAGGGCTTCTTCCAGGGCTGTTCTCATTATATCCACCGGAGCCTGTTGCCGGGTCCACAGTTCATAAGCCAGCGTCCCCTGGTACAGGAGCATACCGCTTCCTGATACCGTCTTCAGCCCTCTGGCCTTGGCCGTTTTTAAAAACAGCGTCTCCGCCGGGTTATATATCAAATCACAGACAACGCTATCTGCCGGGATAGTATCCAGTTTAAAAGGAGGCATTTCCATTACGTTGGGATGCATACCGACAGGAGTACAGTTTATGATGATGTTTCCCTTTTCTGCTATCAGGTCCTGCGCATTTTCAAATAAAGCAACCGTAGACTTGGCGCAAGAGTGTCCCGCGACAATCTCCGCAATTCCCTCAGCCTTACTCCAGCCCGAATTTCTCACTACTATACCAACCCGCCTCGCTCCTGCCAATGCCAACTGGACAGCTACTGCCCTAGCTGCTCCGCCTGCTCCGAGAAGCAACACATTGGCCCCCTGCACTGCCACCTTTTTTTCCTCCAGCGACCGCAAAAATCCGGCAGCGTCAGTATTGTATCCTTTCAGTTCGTCCCCCGAACGGACAATAGTATTTACAGCGCCGATGAGGCGGGCTTCCTCCGATAAACTATCCAGATATTGGACCACTCGCTCTTTGTGGGGGATGGTCACATTAACTCCCCGGAGCTTTAAAGCTCTTATAGCCGATACAGCCTCCGCCAGTCTTTCAGGTGGAACCTCGAAAGGTACATAAACATAATCCAGCCCACCAGCCTGAAAAGCCGCATTGTGCATGACAGGGGAAAAAGAATGTTCCACGGGAAAGCCAAATATGCCTATGACTCCTGTTTTTCCCGTAATTCTTTGAACTTTTTTGCTCATAGCAGCGCCTCCAAAAAAATATAGTGACCATTGGGTCACTACAGGTATTTGACAAGGCAAGTATCTTTTCCTGCTTGGTCTTTTCTGCCTCTATGTATGATTTTACTGCAACCTTATCCTTCAAAGTACATTTTTACTTCCAACCCGTTTTCCTGCTGAATGAATCCCAGGTCATACAGGTGGTAATCGGCCAGCGAAGGGTCTTCAGCTTTTACTTCCTGTACCGTATCCCGCAACTGCCGGAGAAACAGACCGCCGTCCTGGCCAACCTTGTGCATTTCCGGAAAAAACCGGGAAACAATTTTTGTCGCCAAAATGTCACAGCTCCTTTTTTCTTTTAGTTTGTGACATAAATGGCTGTATTATACATAGAAACTAATACCTCGGTCTGGATATGACACCCTTTTTGATAAAATGTTTTAAAATAGGTTTTTCCACCCGGCGGGCCAGTCTGGTACCCAGGAACTCCCGCCTGCTTATAGGCAGAACAAGAATTGTGAACAGGCCCATGCGATTGCCGCCTAAAACATCGGTGAAAAGCTGGTCGCCAATTACCGCCGTTTCGTCAGGCCTGGTTTTCAGGATGTGTAAGGCCTTCCGGAAGGCCTTTTTTCGTGGTTTGCCGGCTTTAATGATGGCCGGAATACCCATGGATGCAAACATGTTTTTAACTCTACTGTCCCGGGCATTGGAAACGATGCATACCGCAAACCCGCAATCAGTAAAACGTTTGATGGTCTCCTCCAGCAGCAGGCTGTATTTTCGTTCCCGCCAGGGCAGCAAGGTATTATCCAAATCAAAAATCAAGGCTTTAATCCCGTACAATTTTAATTTGTCCAAATCTATTTTGTTCACTGAAGGAACATACAGGTTAGGTTGCAGATATTTTAACAACTATATCCATCTCCCGGTTCTTTCTTACAACGAGAATTATACCATATCACAGGGCCTTATCCAAATATTTTTTGGGAACGAATCAGAAAAGGTTGGGAAAATCCCAACCTCATCAACGGATAATTTGAATGGTTTGCGGACTGGCCGCCGGGTCTTTCAGGTACTCCACCATCTTATCCAGGTAAACAGCCCGGGATCCTTTAAACAAGCAGACTGCCCTATGTGGCATATGTTTTTTGAGGTAAAAACTACCCTCGTAACGTTGATCAAAGCTCTTTATCTTTTCTTCAGGCATACCATGTTTACGTGCTCCCACAGCTATCTGCCGGGCAAGTTTGCCAATAGTAATCAAATAATTTATTCCCAGCTCCTGCACATGGCGCCCCACTCTCTGGTGAGCCTCATTTGTAAAAACTCCCTGTTCTAGCATATTACCCAGTACAGCAATTGAAGTTTTATCTTTGGCCAGCTCTTTTAAAACCTCCAGTCCCGCAATCACCGAATCAGGATTGGCATTGTAAGTATCGTTGATCAACAAACTGTCGTTGATTCCTTTGACCAACTGCAGTCTCAGTTTGGGGCGGCGGAAACCGGCCAAACCCTGTTTAATATATTTGACTTCAATATTTAATAACGTGGAAGCTGCTATGGCAGCCAGTGCATTATAAACGTTGTGCTTGCCGGAAATCGGGACTCTGATTTGCTCCTCTTTTCCATAAATAACAGTCTTAAAGGAAACAAAATCCAGGCCGGTAGCGATATCTTCGGCAACATAATCAGCTTTGTTTTTGATACCGAAACGGAGCGTTTTGCCTTGAAAAGAACTAAGGTCTAATTTGCCGCTGTTTTCATCATCAGCATTAATGAGCAAGTATCCATTTTTCGGAATTCCTTTTATGATTGACCCTTTTTCTTCGATAACGGCCTCCTTGCTACCCAGCATCCCTACATGGGCCTGACCTATGTTGGTTATAATGCCGATCATCGGTTTTATGACCCTGGACTGCTTGGCGACATGGCCCCGCCGGTTCATGCCGATTTCAAATACGGCGGCTTTATGCTCGGCCGTCAGCCTCATGATGTGCCCCGGCACAAAACTTGGTAGATTCAGGTTCTGCTCAGTTTTTAAAATCTTGCCCCATTTTTTTTTAAATATTGAAGCAATCATTTCTTTGGTGGTAGTCTTTCCGGAGGTACCTGTAACGCCAACTACCGGTATATTGAACTGGTCCCTATGGTAACTGACACAGTCCCAAAAAGCGTCCCAAACTTTCGGCACAGCTATTACAGAAATTTTATGATTATTGAAGGGCAGTTTTTTCTTGTGTTTCGATATGACAAGGGCAACAGCTCCCTTATCGAGGGCTACCAGTATATTTTCGTCGCTCCCCGGGCCTCCCTTGACATCAAAATAAACCTGTCCCGGTTTAACCGCCTTGCACCTACTCATAATCCCTGCTATTTTTTGTTGCGGATCTCCCTGTCTCAAAACCCCATTGGTAACTTTACAAAGAGTTTGTACGTTATCAAGCATCTGCAGACGTTCCCTTCCCCAACCGGTGATTTGGCTTGCCCAGCTTTTTACGTGGTTTCACCAATAGGCTCGTCAGAGAAAGGACTGTCTCCATGGGAAAGTCCTGTGTTGTACCCGACCTCGTTTGGAATCAGTACATTGCTCGATAAAATCAGCAGTATAAGAATCAAGAACAGGGTAAAAGCATAATCCACCGGCGAAGCTACTCCCTGCGCGGCCGATGAATTTTTGTTGACGGCCTCGTTTAACATTTGCACCGTTTCCTGTGTAGTTTGACTCGACAGGATCTTTAACAGGTTTAAAGTAATATCGGTCAGGTTTTGTCCTTTTGGGCCAAGAAAAGGCTTTAGTCCCTGCAAAAACGGGACTAAATTGGGGTTTAGCGGACTTGAACTCATCTCTCATCCTCCCTAACATTCTTTTGCTTTTTAGGCAGCGCCTTATCTCACTTTATATCATTGTATGAATAAATGAAATATTGGTTACTGCATAATTTCCTAAATATTAAAATATAAGGGGGAGGTTAAATGATTACAGAAACATTTAACCTCCCCAGGTCTACAGGATTACTTTGGTTCCAGCCTACGGCTTATTTGGGGCTTTACTTTTTTGGGGCTTAGCTTTATGGCAGATTATAGCAGTCCACGTCTCCTATCGCTTTTTACATCGGGGGAATCTGTTTTAGCCGGAAGAGGTTTTTCACCGACATCCTTTGAATCCGCTTCTTTATCATCTCCCGTGTCGGCCTTTGCTTTCATAGAATTCATCAGATTCATTAAAGTCAAAAGCATCTGGGGATTAGGCTTTTTATTTCCACCCATCATGTTCAACAGACTGGATAAATCAGGGCCCCCCGAACCGGCTCCCGCGCTGTTCATAAGGCTCGTGATGGCGTTTTTCAGGTTTTTTTCGTCGCCGGTACCCGACGTAGATTCGGCATCATTCAGAGCAGGCAGCGCCAGGCCGGTACTTTGTTCTGCTGCATGAATAAAGCTCATGATACTCATGAGGTTAACCAACCCCAGGTAACCCACCAGCAAGTTTGGATGTAGCCTGTTGTCTGTCTGGCGGTCCAACAAAGCCAACAGTTTATCCAAATGGGAAACGGTCAATTCCATATACCTCCTCTAAAACATTCCCGGTATTTTGGGCATGGCAAACCCGCCGGTGATTTTTTTCATTTCTTTTTCTGCCATCTGCTTGGCCTTGTCAAGTGCCATATTCACTCCTTCCACGATAAGGGACTTAATGACCTTGGCATTGGCCGGATGTATAAAGTTGGGGTCGATGAATATATCCTTTATATATTGACCCCCGGTAGCAATAACCCGCACTGTCCCTCCATCTACAGAAACTTCCACTGTTTTGGTTTTCATTTCCTCCTGGAGTCTGGTTATCTCAGCCTGTAACTTTTGCGCCTGTGCCAATAAGTTACTCAGTTGGTCTTCCAATTGTAACCCCCCCACATTTGATTTCGTCCCAATTACTACAATATATTCACCAAACTCCAATATGTTTCGTGATAAAAAAACATTTCTGCAAAGAGCAGAAATGTTTTTCAGATTAAAGTATTTCTATTTTTAGAGGCAGGCTCTGCAGTACCTGCATTAATTCATGCTCCTGGCTTTTAGTGCTGAGCATGCCCAGGGTACCCCGGGCCGGGTCTACCTGAACCACAAAAGCCAGACGTTCATGGGCTTCCAGAATTTTTGTAAAAAAATTTATTTTTTCTGTATCCACCCTGACTTCATAATAGACTTCTCCTTTACCGAGCATATCTGGTTGAATCCTGTTACAGAACTTACCCTTATACCTACGTCCCATGCCCCAACTCCCCCCTGCCTAATTGAACTGAAGCAGCCGTTTGCCGCATTATATAAGGAAACGTAACTCCCCCAAAGGGAAGAACAATAATCCTACCGTATTCAAACTTGGCAACGGCATTATCTATCGCATCTTGCAGGGACACACAGGGCCGCATCCCAGCGGCTTCCACTTCTTTGCTACCCATAAGGGAAACCAGGTACACCTCTCCCTTCATCAGCAACTGCGCCAAAGCCACGGCTTTATGGCCTCCCAAACGGAATTCTTTTTCTCCCCTGCCCACAATGTCCCGAATCCCCTTTCCGGTAAGCATCCATTCGCGGAAACAGGGGTCGCCAAACCCTTCCGGACAGGCTGCAACAAGGATCACCTGTCCGCCGGGCCGCAATACATCCATCGCATTTTGCAAAGCCTTTACCGCCTGGTAGAGAGCAGAATCTTTAGGAACGCCTCCGGCTGATACAATTACCAGGTCGACCGGTTCTTCAACAGGAATCCTGTATTTTTTTTCTGCCAGCGGGATGCCTTTTTGGTGAGCTTCTATTACATCACCGGCCACCGCTGCTTCCACATTGCCTCGATGGTCCGTCACCACATTAAGGATGCAGTCTATTCCGGCTATACGCGCATATTCAGATAAATCCGCCTGGACTATATTACCTTCCAGACTACCCGGAGCGTTAGATCCCAGACGGCTCAGTCTGTGGTTATGCTCTAAAGCCCGTGGACTGGAAATGCCTACACAACCTTTTGGGCCCCCTGAGAACCCTGCCAGACGGTGCATTTCGATATTTCCAGTAAGAATTTTTAAATCTGCTTCGGCCACAAACCTGCTTATCTCCACCGGAGTTCCCCGGGAAGTTACGCCCACCCTTACGTAAGGGCCTTCCCTGCTATGTTTGCACCGGTATGATTTGTATATATCAGCACCTACTATTGCCGTTTTTTCTTCTTCCGTTACCGGGCGGTGGTTACCCACCCCCACCACAATAGTTATGCCATCATTGTTAATACCGGCTGCTTTCAGTTCTTCCAGCACGGGTGGTAGCAGCACCGAAGTTGGAACAAGCCTGGTACCGTCACTCACTACAATGGCCGCTGTAGTTTTTCCCCGGCCCATTTCAATAAGGCGCTTTGTTCCGACAGGGTTATGAAGAGCCCGGGTTACCAGAGAAACCTGTTCAGTAATGGGCAGGTTTAAAGCAGGTCCCGGTTGGACAATAGTGGTTACATATTTATCGGGTATATTGCCGGTCACTTCTCCGGCCCCAAACCTGAGGGATATTTTCACCATCGCTTCACTCCGGCTCTTATGTTTTAATCCCTATTAGTTTGGCCCTGCCCCTCCTTTTCTATTACGGGATTATATCTGTTCTCAGCAGTGCTTCACAATTCGGTTGCGACCGGTATTTTTAGCTATATAGAGAGCTTCATCAGCCAACGATATTATCCTTTCGGGATCCGTGGCATCCTTCGGACAACTGGCTAATCCAATACTAACCGTTATTTTCACAGATATCTTTTCAAACAGAGGCTCCCGATTATATATAAAAGTAGCATTTTCCAAAGCGCTACGGATTCGTTCCATCAGGCGTTCCGCCGAATCAGCATCAATTTCCGTTAACAAAACCACAAACTCTTCTCCGCCAAATCTGGCAACCAGGTCGCTTTTCCGCAAATTGTTCTGCAAAAACTCTACCAGCTTGGTAAGCACAAAATCGCCTACCTGGTGGCCGTATGTATCATTGACCTGTTTGAAGTGGTCTATATCAATCATGGCCACGGTTAAAGGCCGCCCGTACCTCTTCACACGGTGTACTTCCTCTGTCAAACGTTCATTGAAATAACGGCGGTTATAGCTGCCTGTCAGCTCGTCCCGCATGGACAGTTCGTGAAAAACTCGCATCCGCTGCAGAATTACTTCAATACGGGCCAGCAACTCTTCCATGGCAAAAGGCTTGGTAATATAATCATCCCCGCCGGCCTGCAGCCCCAACACCTTGTCATCCAGGCCATCCTTAGCACTGACAAAAATAATAGGTATGAGGCGCAGCCTCGTCTCTTCCCTGATCCACCGGCATAACTCATAACCGTCCGTGTCCGGTAGGATAATGTCCAGGATTATCAAGTCTGGCGTTTCCTCGGTCAAAAAGTTCCTGGCCTGTTCGGCATTCAGACAAAGGGAAACCTTATACCCAACCGTTTCCAAAAATGACTTTAGCTGGTTGGCGGTTAACGGGTTATCTTCAACGATCAAAATGTGGTTCTTGGTTTCCTGCACAGTACGCTTCGCTCCTCCAGAGGTTACTGCAGTTTTTATTCTCTAAAAGTTGCCGATTTTCCTTCTAAATATCAGAAATCCGCTAAATTATCGGGCGCGCTCCGTGCTGTTGACAAAGGTTAAAATTTTAAGATTCAGGGAGGTTAAATGATTCCTCCGCTCTGGGCGAAGTCTCCATCGGATAACCGCTCCCGCTTACGCGGCTCGCGGACCGATGGACGATTTAAGCCCCGCTCCGGAAAACATTTAACCTCCCCTTTTCTTGCTTTGTCTACAATTAAATAGCCCTGTTTACAGGGCTTTTCATCAAAAGTTGATAACCTTATCGGCCTTATTCATCTTGTCCCAAACCGTATACATATTGGTAACCTGTCCAACACACAGTTTCTCTTTCAATTTCAAGAAATCAAGACAAGTACCGCAAGATAAAATTTCAGTCCCTCTTTTTTCCAGCGCCAGCAGGTGCTCTATAACGGGCGACCCTTCACAAGTCAGCTTAACGCCGGCATTAAGGAAGATAATGGTTTGGGGAATGTCTTCGCTTTCAACCAGGGTATAGAAGAACGCCTTGGTTAACACTCCGCCAAGCTCATCGTTTCCCCTGCCCAAAACATCAGAGGTAAAAACAACAACTTCGTTCTTGGTAGTCACAACCGAGCAATCCAGCGCTTCACCTTTCTTGGTGATTTGAATGTGCCAGTCCTCCCCTTTTTGTTCTACCTCTACTTCACAACCCATATTTTTAGCCAGCGTCAATACGTTTTGCAAAGCAGCTTCATTATTGACTATTGTAATTACCGTGCCCGATTCGATCTCATCCAAAGCCTTTTTAGTATTAATCACAGGCTGAGGGCAGTTTAAATTACGGGCATCAACTTCCGCAAACATGCTTTTCACCCCCTGGAAATACAGCAATAAAGTACGATATTATCTTAATTATTATTCTGTGATAATAAACCAAACCCTTGTTTTCCCCAATAAAACTTATTTATAGTTATCCGTCTATTTATAAAGAATTCTTTTATCTTCAACCCGCCTGGTAACCTTCTCTTTATCCAGGCGGTTTAAGAAAGGCAAGATATATTTCCTGGAGGAGTTCAACAAGTCCCTTGCCTCGGCCAGGGTAATTTCACCCTTTTCCTTTAAATAATCGATTATTTTCTGCTTGCCCTTTTCAAAAACATCCCTGTGCAAAATTACGTTGTCTTCCAGTTTAACCAGTATATTTTGGTTAACAAAGTAGTTTAACACTTCTTCCGGGTCCATATCTTTACCTGTAAATACCATATCTTTCCAGGCCGGCGGCTGGAATTCCCCTTGCAAAAATTGTTCCGCGACGGCGGCCAACTCCTTGGCCTGTTCCGGGTCCACGCGGGGAACATAACCAAATAGGGCCAAGCTATCGCCTGTCAGGGTAAATTTCTGTTCCTCTTCGAAAACCTGCAGAATGGCATTGTACAGCTTATTGTTTATTCCCGGAAAGAACCTGGAGCGGATTTCTTCCTTTGGCATACCCGGACGCAGGGGAAATTTCCTGTGGTATTCTTCCAAAACCCCGGTAATGTCCCGGGCCCACTGCTGAAACTTATCATCGGAAATATAAAACTGCTTGCCTTCAACACTGATTACCCTGATTTTCCCTGCTTTTTTTAAACTTTCCAGAGCCGGCGTCAACTCTGTTTCCGGAATTCCGGCTGCCTTGGCCAAAGCCTCGTGGGCAAGGAGTTCCGCACCTGCCGTGCCCAAAGCCTGAATAACCAGTTCTTCCGGAGTACCTTTTTCTTTGGTAGCCAATGCCTCAATAACATCTGGCCGGAAACGCTTGTGCTTCGCCGGGTTGGCATCAATTACCGTCCCACCGCCAATAGTGTGCATAGGGGAATAGGACCTGATCACGAACCGGTCCCCTTTTGCGGCTACAATAGGTTCCTCACATTCTACCTGGGCATAAGCCACTTCCCCGGGATTCAACTCATCCCGATCCAGTAGAATTATCCGGGCAAGAATTTCCGAGGTTCCTATGTGCACGCGCACCCGGGCCCTGTGGGAAAGTTGCCGGGCGTTTTCCAGCAACTGTAGTTTTACATCAATTCTATGGCTTGGTTTCAACCTGCCCGGCCAAGTCAGGACATCACCCCGCCGTACTTCTTCCACCTCAACATTGGCCAGATTCAGAGCCACTCTTTGACCGGCATAGGCTTCGTTCACTTTTTCGCCATGCACCTGAATATTGCGCACCCTGGTCCCCAACCCTTTGGGTAAAATTTCCAGGGGATCGCCAACTTTAACCTTTCCCTCTATTAGTGTGCCCGTAACAACGGTGCCGAAACCGGCTATGGTAAAAACCCGGTCGATGGCCAGCCTGGGCCACCCCGTCGATGGCCGCACCTTCATTTTTGCCGCCATTTGGTCTATATAATCCAGGAGTTCCCGAATTCCTTCACCGGTAGTGGAAGAAACCCTGAACACGGGAGCCCCGTCAAAAACGGTACCCTTGACGGCTTCCTTGATTTCTTCTTCTACCAGGTCAAGCCAGTCGGCATCTACCAGGTCAATCTTGCTTATGACAATGATACCCTGCGGTACCTGCAGGAGTTTGATAATATCCAAATGCTCAGTGGTTTGGGGCATCACTCCTTCGTCGGCGGCAATCACCAACAGGACCAGGTCCATCCCGCCTACCCCGGCCAGCATGTTTTTAATAAATCTTTCATGACCGGGAACATCCACAATACCGGCCTGAATGCCGCTGGGCAGTCGGATGGGCGCAAAACCCAGTTCTATCGAAATACCCCGTTCTTTTTCCTCTTTCAGCCGGTCCGTGTCTTTTCCGGTCATGGCTTTGACCAACATGGTCTTGCCATGATCCACGTGACCGGCGGTTCCGATTATGAAATGCTTGCCCATTTTTCCAGACATCCCCTTACTCGGGTCCATTACCCTTTTCCGTTATATTTTTGTATATGTCTTTAAGACGTTTTTCTTTAGGGTCTTCATCTATAAAGGGAATGGTTACTTCATCATCTGCTGATGTTTCGTTAACGTTGTTGGCCGTTGTATCTTCCTGCTCCCCGCCCTTTTGAACGGCAGAAGAATCTGATATATCGCCGGAAACGCCAGGTGTTTCCCAGGTCTTTTCTGCCTCCTCCACTTCTTCTGCTTCCTTTACTCCTTCGACTATCCCTGTTTCTTCCTCTTTGCGCTTTTTAGCTTTCATAAACCTGGATATCCATATGCTTATTTCATAAAGAACATACATTGGGCCTGCCATAGCGAACTGAGAAACCATATCGGTGGTCGGAGTAACCACAGCAGAGATTATAAAGATTATGAGCAGGGCAAACCGGCGGTTTTTCGCCAAAAACTGGGGCGTAACCAAACCCAACCTGGTGAGAAACAAAATCACCAGGGGCATTTCAAAAATCAGTCCAAAGGGAAGCAAGAACCAAAAAGCAAAGGACAGGTATTTGCTGAGAGACAGCATAGGTTCCAGTCCTTCACCGCCAAATCCCAACAGAAATTCTATCCCGAAGTTGAACACTGTCAGGTAACCGAAAACAACGCCCGTCACAAACAACAAAATGGAGATCGGCATGATGATAATAACCGCGCGTTTTTCGTTTCTAGTCAGGGCAGGTAAGATGAAACTCCAAACCTGCCACATGATTACAGGCGATGCTAAAATAATTCCACCGATAACAGCAATCTTGATATTGGCGATAAATGCTTCCGTTGGGCCAATATAAACCAGTTTGTAATGCAGTCTGTCCACAGGACGGGTTAACAAATGCAATAGCTCTTTCCGGTAGAACCAGCAAACCACTGAAGTAGGAATAATAGAAAGAAAACTGATGATCAGAACCCGCCTTAATTCTTCCAGATGTTTGAGGATAGGCATCCTCTTTTCGTCCATGCAATACTCCTCCTAATAAGGGTTTAATGACTCGTGCTTTCACTATCCTCTTCTTTTTTCTTAGTCTTTTCATCTTCATCAAATTTTGCATTAGCCGCCTTTTTAAACCCGCCAAGGGCTTCTCCCAAAGCCTTACCTATTTTGGGCAGCTTACCGGGGCCAAAAATAATTAAGACTATTACCAGAACCAATATCAACTCGGGAATACCCACACTAATTAAACCAAAAGCGGTCATTACTTTTTCTCCTCCCATATTTTAATGAACCATTTCAATAATACTTTAATATATTATACCCCGTATCCCGCTGAGCCGGAGTAAAACCGGCGTCTTTGATGGCATGGATAATTTCATCCATAGGTACGTGGTAACTTACTCCGGCCGCTCTGACTACATTTTCCTCCAGCATTGTCCCGCCAAAATCATTGGCGCCAAAGCTTAAAGATACCTGGGCCATTTTGGCGCCCTGGGTAACCCAGGAAGCCTGCAAATTTGGTATGTTATCCAGTACCAGACGGGAAATTGCCAGGGTCTTTAGGTATTCCACACCCGTAGTAGGTTCCCCACCCAATGCGGTATTGGCCGGTTGAAAACTCCAGGGAATAAAGGCTCGGAAACCCCCAGTTTCGTCCTGAGCTTCCCGCAGCCGTATTAAATGATTGGCCCGCTCCTCATATGTTTCCACGCTGCCGAACATCATGGTGGCAGTAGTTTTCATGCCCATTTTATGAGCCGTCTTCATTACGTCAATCCACTGTTCCCAGGAAATCTTGTGCGGACTGATATACTGTCTGACCCGGTTATCGAGGATTTCAGCTCCTCCTCCGGGAATAGAATCAAGCCCGGCTGCCCGCAATTTTTCCAGCACCTCCTGCACGCTCAGTCCCGATATCCTGGAAATATGGATTATTTCCGGTGGGGAAAAGGAATGCAGGTGAATATGGGGAAACCGCTCCTTTATTTTCTTTAACATATCAGTGTAAAAATCCAAGGGAAGGCCCGGATGCAGTCCACCCTGCATAAGGATTTGTGTCCCGCCGCAATCAACGGTTTCCTGGATTTTATCATAAATTTCTTCTATAGATAACACGTAAGCATCGGGGTCGTTTTCGTTTCTGTAAAAAGCACAAAAGCGGCATCGGGTCCGGCATACATTGGTATAATTGATATTGCGGTCAATAACAAATGTTACAATATTCTCCGGGTGCAGTTTCTTTCTGATTAAATCCGCAGCCCTACCTATGAGAAGCAGTTCGTTCGAATTAAACAAGTCCACTATGTCATCTTTTTCCAACCTGCCCCCGGCTAACGCCTTTTCCAGGATAGGCATAACAGAATTACCCAATGTTTTCACCCCAAATTCTTAATTTCACCCGTTCGGGAATGAGCCCGCTTTTATATGCATAATCATAATAGGTCAGCAAAGCGGTTTGTTCCTCTTCACCGAAATCATAGCGAATAGTTTCATAGTAATGGTCAAAAAGTTCTTTGGGCAGGTTATAATGTTCAGCGGCTTTGCCCGCCAGCAAATCAAGGCTATTTAGGCCTATTTCTTTTGCTTTCCGGAAAATACCCGCAATTTCTGCCGTTTCACCCGGGTTGTCATCTACGAATCCCTGCCTGATTACCCAAAGAGCATAAACCATCTTCATCCCGGTAAATTTCTTCCACACTTCGCCCAGGTCAGTTACAATGAGAGGCTGCCCCGCCAGCTCTTTATACTTTTCCCTGGCCAAAATAGCATCATCACCGATGAGCAATGCCGCTGCGGTATTTTTTAACATGGTCGGCAGGTCGGGTTTACGGTCCACGTAGTTTACCTTTACATGGTAGTAATGGTCAAAAAGAATCTTCAACAAAACTACCGATGTGGCAGAAGATGTGGTCAAGGCGACAGTATGCCCTTCTAGTTCCGTTACGGGGATTTTGCTGAAAAGAAATATACTTTCCACATTAC
Source organism: Thermincola ferriacetica (assembly GCF_001263415.1). NCBI lineage: Bacteria > Bacillati > Bacillota > Clostridia > Eubacteriales > Thermincolaceae > Thermincola > Thermincola carboxydiphila. The sequence continues at coordinate 11,267 of NZ_LGTE01000002.1, read as the reverse complement.
CGTCTGCGCTAATGGAAATATCGGGCAGTATGACTACCTTGTCGGGATTTCTTGCATATTCTATAGAGGAAATAGGAGTAATATCCAGTTGGCCCTCCAGAAACATGCGGTTTAACTTCGTAGGAGGACCCTTCACCAATTTAGCCTCCAATTTGACAGTTCCCTCTTCCAGCGCATAATATATCGGTAAGCAGTTCAGGTACTCTATATACCCTATCCGAATTTTTTTCACTAGAAGCCCTCCTCCAGGATAGTGTACAGTGTATCCCTTTCCGCCGGGATTCTGCCTGCAGCTTTAATCATGTTGACCAATTCAGCTTTAGTCATTGACTGTCCGGTATCCGCGCCGGCCGAATGGGTAATCTTTTCTTCTACAACGGTCCCATCGATATCATCTACCCCAAATGCCAGGGAAACCTGGGCCAGTTTCGGGCCAATCATAATCCAATAAGCTTTGATATGGTCAAAATTATCAAGCATTAACCTGGCTACAGCCAATACTTTAATATCATCATAACCCGTGGTCCGGCTTAGATTTAATTCTTCCAAACCGGTGTTTTTAGGATGAAAAGCGAGTCCTATAAAAGCGAGGAATCCGCCGGTTTTATCCTGCAACTCTCTTAATTTGATCAGGTGATCAATTCTCTCTTCAGCCGTTTCTATGTGTCCGTACAACATGGTGGCATTGGTGCGCATCCCTATCCGGTGCGCGGTCTCATGCACTTCCAGCCAGCGCTCACCGCTGATTTTTTTCTCACAAATATGCTTGCGTACCCTTGGGCTGAATATCTCTGCTCCACCGCCCGGCAGGGAATCCAACCCTGCTTTCTGCAAGCGGCGTAAGACATCCTCAACGGAAAGGTTTTCCGTGCGGGCGAAATAATCGATTTCAACAGCAGTAAAAGCCTTGATTACCGTATTCGGAAGTATCTTTTTCACCCTGCGCAGCATTTCCTCAAAATATTCAAGCCTTAACTTGGGGTTGAGCCCCCCCACTATATGGAATTCCGAAATGCGCTGCCCCTGGCATTCCCGGGCTTTTTCTTCAATTTCCTCAATGGTCAAGGTATATGCATCGGGATCATCCGGTTTTTTGCCAAAAGCGCATAACTTACATAGGTTTTCACATATATTGGTATGGTTCACATGCCTGTTTACAATAAAATAGGCATAGTCCCCGTTTTTTCTCTTTCTGACCAGGTCAGCCATATAACCGATAGTTAACAGATCATTGGACTTCATCAGCCGGATACCGTCTTCCCTGCTCAGGCGTTCACCTTTCTCAACTTTCTCCGCAATACCGGCTAATTCACTGTTTGCAAATAAACTATTCAATTTCTTCCCCCCAGACTTGAGCATTTGCAATATTTGAATTAATGAAAGTAATTGATCAGAGTAAAAAGAAACAGTATTACGCTGAGGATACCGTTCATATTAAAAAATGCCACATTCAGCCTGGATAAATCCGTTGGCGAAACAATGGAATGCTCATATACCAAAATTATTGTTGAAACAGCTATGCCTAGCCAGTAGAAAATCTCCAAATGTAAACTGATTCCTACCCAAACTAAAAAAACCATGGTCAGAATATGCAACCCGTTGGAAATCCATAATGCCGCCCGGATGCCAAAACGTACAGGTATAGAGTAAAGGTTTTCCCGGCGGTCAAATTCCACGTCCTGACAGGCATAAATAACGTCAAAACCGGCTATCCAGGTTGCCACTGCCAACCCCAGCAGGATGGCCGGAAATTCTATGCGACCGGTTATGCCAACCCAGGAACCAACAGGGGCCAATCCAATGGAAATGCCCAGTACAATGTGGCATAACCATGTAAAACGCTTGGTAAAAGAATAAAAGGAAAGAAAAAAAACTGCAATCGGCATCAGTTTAACCGTCAGGGGGACAGTCAGATGCAAAGGATTCAACTGCCATGCCGATACTAATAATAAAGCAAAAGAAAGGATAATATATAACCATACCTCCTTGACGGTAATCAACCCCTGAGGAAGATGCCGCTGTGCTGTACGCGGGTTTTTCGCATCTATATGTCGGTCGATGAGGCGGTTTAATGACATGGCAGCCGTTCTGGCGCCAACCATAGCCATGGTAATCCAAAAAAGGTCGCTGGCCGCGGGAATACCTTTATGAGCAAAAAAAGCTCCCAAATAAGCGAAGGGTAAAGCGAAAACAGTATGTTCAAACTTGATCATTTCACCAAAAGTTCTTACTTTTTTTACTAACATAGCTCTCCCACTTTCTAGCGTATAATTACTGTAACTTCACCGTTCTTCCCGGGAAACTGCAACATCATCGTGTGTGCCATGATTGATCGCAGGTTTAACACCTACGTGAACTGCCACCACTCCGCCGGTAAGCTCAAAATACTCGGCGCCGCTCAAGCCTATTTCCTCAAATATATCCCTTACCTCTTTTTGGTGCGGAAAAACAGTCCACGATTTATGCAAATAATTATAGGGCCCGTCCACTCCAACACCTAATTTACCCAAAAATGGAACCCAGTGACGGAAATAAAAATTATATATTTGCCTGAAACCAGGTACGGTGGGTTTGGCAAATTCCAATGAAACAACCCTGCCCCCCGGTTTCACCACCCGCATCATTTCCCTGATGGCTTGGCGCATATCGGGAACATTGCGCAAACCAAAACCGATGGTCGCACAATCAAAGTAATTGTCGGGAAAAGGTAAATCCATAGCATTTCCCTGGATAAATTCGATATTTTTGATATAAGGGGTATTTGTTATGTTTTTCCCGGCTATTTGCAGCATATCACCGCAAAAGTCCAAACCCACTACTTTCCCTACCGGTCCGGCTGCCTTGGCCAGTTCAAGGGTAAGCATGCCCGTACCGCAACAAACATCAAGAGCCCGGCCGCCCGGCTTCAGGCCCGTCTTCCCCACCGTAAACTTACGCCAATATTTATCCCGGTTAATGCTTAATACAGTGTTCAGAAAGTCATATTTTCCGGCAATCTTAGAAAAAATATCATGTACATATTCCTCTTTGTTTTTATAATATGGAGGCACTATAGGGTCATTGATATCCTTTTTGTCCCCCGCCTGTTCCAAAGTCGGCCCGTACTTCTTTAATTTTACCTTTGTTTCGCCTTTAATAAGCGACTGAACAAGCTCCAACAAAGTATCCCTGGCTTTGGAAGCGGAAAATGAATGCCGTAAAATGTCAATGGCACGGTTGAAGTACTCCTGGGCCTCCTCCAGCGGGAAATTCCTTTCCAGCATCCCATACCCCATTCCTATATTGTACCCGAAATTACCGATATTGTCCAAGTCTTGCGCAGAAACTCCCGCCAGACTGCCTGTCAACCGGCAGCCTTCCCTGAGCAGAGACGCTGATTCTTTTTCAATGACAACCAGTTTTTCTTCTCTGGATTGGTAATTTTGGGTCCGTAAAATACCCCCAACGTTCATCTCACAGATGATATCCGCAAGGGGCTCCAGTAAGTGGATTATCTGTCCTTTACATAGTGTAGTAAAGAACCGGCCATATAAATAGTCCCCTACCAAAACCGGGTACTGGACACCATCTTTCACATCGGTTTCAGCAGGGTCCGGATCATAATCAGGTATTCTAAAATGAACATTTGCCGCAAGATAGATAAACTGGATAATGGCGGCCATCGAATAAAGCTTTTCTTCATAAAGTCCAAACATACGCCCCGTTAAAATAATAACTGCCGGATGTAAATATTTCACCGGATAATCATCGTCAATACGGGCAAAATTCCCGATGTAACCCGGTTTTATTTTAAAGGCTTTATTTATAATTGCCTCCACAGCCTGTAAATCAGAATTAATTGTGTCCAAGAACCCTGCTGCCATCAGGTAACCTCCCAATCAAATTTAACTTAATATATTCTGTACTATATAAGCAATTCCTCCCCTTGACATAAGATTTCACAAAAATTCTGTCAAATATTCGTGCAAGGTCCTAGAATAAACCGTCCTTCCACAGGTAAAACATATCTTACAGGAGGGGGTTTCCATAAAGCATTCAGTTTGGTTCACGACAACCGAGTTGGAAGATTCAGTAAAAGCCCTGGAGTTAACAGGCCTATTCCTGAAAAAAGCTAAAACCGACGTCTATTATTGGAAATGGGTATTAGTATCTCTGCATAATTCCATCCAGGGATTTATGGTTTGTGCGCTGAGAGGCAAAGACGGCCTAAATGTTTTGAAAGACCGGGTAGCGGAACGTTTAATAGAAGCAAAGCAAAATAACGCTCCTTTGCCCAAACCGGAACTTGACACTTTTTTAAACCTATACCGTAAAATCCAAACCGACAAGATGCTGATGAATCCCAAAAGCAAAAAATTTATTCCCGGAAAACACCATGATAAATCTATTCGCCGTCTGAACAGGCTGCGCAACCATTTTATACATTTTACTCCGAAATCATGGTCAATGGAGGCATCAACATTGCCTTTAATGTCTGTTTATTGTTTACAGGTAATAAGATTCCTGGCTTTTTCTTCAGGCAACATCTCCTGCAATAACCAAGAACTGCGTTCCAGAATCGGCCGCACCCTGCATGAAATTGAACTGGCGTTGCAAAAAATGCAGGTAGAAACAACTTCCTGAGGATTGCCCCTGTAACGATGAAACAATCGTTGCTCCGAAATTGAATAAGCCCACAATCCGTACGGATGAGGGCTTATCTGCTAAGCTATATGCAATGATCTTAAAAGGGGTAAGGCACTTACACACAGCTTATCGATGCCAAGTTCCTTCGGGCTGTAACCCATCGCAAGCCCTATAAGCTGGGTGAAATATATTACGGGAATATGAAAATTGGTTTTATATTTTCTGTTAATCTGGGCTTGCCGCATATCCAAATTCATCTGGCACATGGGGCAAGCCACAACAACAGCCTGCGCACCGGAATCCCTGGCTGTCTGCAAAATATCCCGGCCGGCCTTCCACACGGCTTCCTGATTGGTGAAGCATAAAGAAGCTCCGCAGCATTCCGTTTTATAAGGCCATTCAATTGGCTCAGCGCCGCATATTTCGGCAATTTTATCAAGCGATTGGGGGTTTTCCGGGTCATCAAAAAAACCGCAGGCACCGGGCGGTTTAACTAATGCACAGCCGTAATAATTGACTACCTTTAACCCGGTCAAGGACTTTCGTACATCAGCCGGGCCAAACCTGTCCAAAAAAACTTCGATCAAGTTTTTAATTTTAATAGTGCTGTCCTTAAATTTCCGGCCCAGCGCTTTCTCCAGGTGCTGTCTCATCACCATGTTTTCATTGAAATCCCTGCGGGCAAGAAAATGCCGGACATAACAAGCCGGGCACGGGGAGGTAAATTCTTTACACCCCGTGCTTTCAGCATTGATTATGTTTCTTGCCGGCAGGGCAAAAGCAAGAAAATGTCCCATACTGTGCGCGGATAATCCCCCGCAGCAATTCCAGTCCGGAACCTCCAGTAATTCAATACCCAACGGACCGCTAACGGTCCTCATCGACATATCTAATTCCTTGGCTGAACCCTTTAACCAGCAGCCAGGATAATAAGCCAGTTTCATACCAAATCACTCTCCGATTTTCCCGGCATAATCGAAAAGCCTTCTCACTTCATCCCTGCCTTTTATGTCGTGCGGAACAAGGGAAAGTTTTCCTTTCCCGAGCATCGGTAAACCCAAATCTAAATCCTGAAAAAGCCTGCCCGTTCCAAAGTTGAGTCCAAGAGCAAGCCCCGTCTCGTAAAGCCTGCCATGCTTCTTTATTGAATTTAGAAAAGCTCTGTGGAAAACATACATATTTTTCCCTTTTCCATAAAAACCCTGCCGGTAGGCCATAACCCGTAGCGTATCCATAACTTTGGCGATATCAATATTTCTGGGGCAGCGGGCGGTACAAGTTGCACAGGTGGCACATGTATGTATAGTGTAACTCTCAAGGACTTCGTCTACCAGGCCCTCCTGCAGCATCCGCATAATCATGTTTGGCGCATAATCCATGGTAAAGTGGAAAGGACATCCTCCTGTACACTTCATACACTGATAACAACGACCGACTTTTTGGCCGCTCTCTTCTTCCAACTGCTGCAAAAAAGGTAAACTTTTCTCGTGATTCCTCACCAGGTCGATTTCTTTCATCCCCCCACCCCCCCGTTTCCTTCGAGTTACTAAAAGCTATTCTACGTTTTCAGAATAATTCCTTTTTTTCTGAAATTATAAACTACATATGCCAAAAGACATGAAAAAAGCATGGGCCCATAAACCTTTCGGTATGTATGGACCCATGCTAGCCTTTAACCTTTGTTCGCGTACAAATAAATATCCCTCCTAAAGATTTACAGCCTCTTTTTGGGGAGTTGAATACATTGTACCGCGGCGAGTTTCCCTTGCATCAACACTTTTGGCACGGAAACCTTTTGCTAAGTAGTTACATGCATCCCAAGGATTAACCCTTTCACCACATGTAAATACGTCTACAGCTGCATAACCTAACTCCGGCCAAGTATGAATGGCCAAATGGGATTCAGAAATAACTACCACTCCGCTTACACCCTGGGGGCTGAATTTGTGAAACACGACTTCCCTGATTTCTGCCCCTGCTTCCAATGCAGCGTTCACCATGATTTCTTCTACCTTTTCCACATCGTTTAACAAATCGAAGTCGCATCCGTGTACTTCAGCCAAAATGTGTCTTCCCAAAGCGTTGACCATTTTTCATCTTTGCCCCCTTCTCACAAAATAATTTGGAACCCGGTTCCCGGTCACTCCTCCAAGACAGGCGAACCAAATTCCAATCAAATTAAATTTTAGCATATTTGCACCGTTTGTCAATAAAAAATTTTCCTTTTTGCGCACATGATTTTCCAAACTGCCTTCATTTACCCGATAGTCTTCAACAGGTTCGCCATTTCAATGGCCGTTACAGCGGCATCCCAACCTTTATTACCGGCTTTGGTTCCGGCCCTTTCAATGGCCTGTTCGATGGTATCAGCCGTTATTACCCCGAAGATTACCGGCACGCCGGTATCCAGCCCGACTTTTGCTATTCCCTTGGAAACCTCGGCACAAACATAATCAAAATGGGGCGTGCCTCCCCTAATCACCGCTCCAAGGCAGATTACCGCGTCATAGCGGCCGGATCTGGCCATTTTTTGCGCCACCAGAGGTATTTCAAAGGCCCCGGGAACCCAGGCCGTTTCTATATCTTCCGGCAAAGCGCCGTGCCGGTTCAAAGCATCATAAGCCCCGGAAAGAAGTTTATTGGTAATAAACTCGTTAAAACGACCAACTACCAACCCGAACTTTAATCCTCTGGCAATGAGATTTCCTTCAAATACCTTCACCATCATTATTCCCCCTTAGACTTTGATAATGTAAGCATGTGCCCCAGTTTCTCTTTTTTAGTGCTTAAGTAAAATTCATTTGTACACTGGGGCGGTATTTCTATAGGCACCCGCTCCACCACTTCCAGGCCGTATCCCTCAAGTCCGGCAATTTTACGCGGGTTGTTGGTCATTAGCCGTATCTTTTTTAAGCCCAGGTCAGCCAAAATCTGGGCGCCTATTCCGTAGTCGCGCAAATCAGCAGGGAACCCTAAAGCTTCATTGGCCTCTACCGTATCTTTCCCTTCATCCTGCAGTTTATAAGCCTTCAATTTATTGACCAGGCCGATGCCCCTGCCTTCCTGCCGCATATATAACACAACCCCTTTGCCTGCGGCTTCAATCGTCCGCATTGCCGTAGCCAACTGGTCTCCGCAATCACACCGCAAAGACCCCAGGATATCGCCGGTGAAGCACTCCGAATGAACCCGCACCAGTACAGGTTCCCCCGTATCGACGTCTCCTTTAATCAGGGCCACATGGACATCGGAATCCAGGCTGTTTTCATAAGCAATTACTTTAAAATTACCGTATTTGGTAGGCAGTTTTGTCTCTGCCGCCCTGCGCACGAGCTTTTCCGTCCGCCGCCTGTACTTAATCAGGTCGGCGATAGTAATTATCTTCAGACCGTGGGTACGGGCAAACTCAATGAGTTCGGGCACTCTGGCCATTGTACCGTCCTCTTTCATAATTTCGCATATTACGCCGGCCGGATAAAGACCGGCCAATTTTGCCAGGTCCACAGCAGCCTCCGTATGACCGGTTCGGCGCAGCACTCCCCCTTCTTTGGCCCGCAGCGGAAAAATATGACCGGGCCGGGCCAAATCTTCCGGTTTTGTGCGCGGGTCAATCAAAGTTTTCACGGTAATAGCCCTTTCATAAGCGGAAATACCCGTTGTGGTCTTGCCTTTTGCATCAACGGAAACAGTAAAGGCTGTTTCATGGGCATCGGTAGCGTGGGGGACCATCGCCGGCAGCTCCAGTTCATCAAGACGCTTTCCCTCCATGGGCACACATATCAAACCTCGCCCGTAGGTAGCCATAAAGTTAATGGCCTCCGGAGTAACCTTTTCTGCAGCCATTAGCAAATCGCCTTCGTTTTCCCTGTCCTCATCATCCACCACTATAATCATTTTGCCGCTGCGGATGTCAGCTATAGCTTCTTCCACTGTATTAAACTGCCGTTTGTTCATCGACTATTCTCTCCTTTCCATGCTGCCGGTCCTGATTACAAAAAACCCTGCTCAGCAAGAAATTCCAGGGAAATACCCGTCTTCTTCACTGCCGGGGATTCTTGCTGATGGCAACCAAGAAGCCTTTCAACATAACGACCAATAATATCACTTTCAAGGTTTACCTTGTCCCCTGTCTTTTTGTACCCCAAGGTTGTCATTTTCGCAGTATGCGGTATCAGGGAAACAACGAAAGTACGGTCAGTATGATTAACCACCGTCAAACTTATACCATCTACAGCCACAGAACCTTTGGTCAAAATATATTTCATTACTTCCGGCGGGGCTTCAATCTCGGTAATAATAGCAATATCTTCCCGCTGCTGCCGGATGATGGTTCCTACTCCGTCGATATGTCCGCTGACAATGTGCCCACCCAAACGGTCGCCTACCCGTAGAGCCCTTTCCAGGTTGACAAAATTCCCCGGTTGCAAGTCCAGCAGATTGGTCCGGCGCAAAGTTTCCGCCATTACATCCACACTAAAAAACCGGTTATTAAATTCAGTCACCGTCAGACAGATACCGTTTACAGCAATACTGTCTCCCAGTTTTACATCCTGTAAAACCTTCTCAGCCTGGATAGTCAATCTGGCCGAATCAGCACCCTTATGTATCCTTTTTAGTACGCCTAATTCTTCAACTATACCGGTAAACATCTGCACCTACCTCTCTTGCCTGCAGCCGGTTCTTTGTCCCCGTAATCGGGGTAGCCTGTAATCAAAAGGTCTTGGCCAATATCCTGCACAGACATATTCTTTATGTTCAAACACTCGTCCATAAACTGAATACCCATTTCGCCAACAGGCCCTGGCGCCTGAGGGCCGCCGACAATTTTAGGAGCCACAAACCAGACCGTTTTGTCGGTCAAGCGGTTTTTAAGAAAAGATGCGTTTACCGTAGCGCCACCCTCCACAAAGAGAGAAGTAATTTCCCGCCGGCCCAATTCATCCAGCAGCGCCGCCAGGTCAGGTCGGCCTTCCCGCTCCGGCAACACCAGGACTTCCGCTCCCAGTTCTTCCAGAACTGCCTTGCGTTCCCGGGGTATTTTTTCTGTGGAGACCACAATAACAGGAGCCTGTTCTATGGTTTTCAGAACATTTACATCAACAGGCAGTCTGCCTAAACTGTCTAAAATAATGCGGACAGGATTTTGGGCTTGACGGTCCTCCAGCCGGCAGGTCAACAAAGGGTTATCGGTCAGCACAGTACCGATGCCTACCAAAATCGCATCATACCAGCTCCGCCATAGGTGCACCAGCCGACGGGCCTCCTCCCCCGTAATCCACCGAGAATGCCCCGTAGCCGTAGCAATTTTGCCATCCAGGGTCATAGCAGACTTCATTACAACAAAAGGCCGGCGTGTTTTTATGTATTTAATAAAAACTTCGTTTAATTCTCTGGCCTCTTTTTCCATTAACCCTACTTCCACCTGTATCCCGGCTTCTCTCATTTGCTGAATGCCCTGGCCGGATACTAATGGGTTGGGGTCTTCCATGGCTACAACCACCCGCGCCACTCCTGCTGCAATCACTGCTTTACTGCACGGGGGTGTCCGCCCGTAATGGGAACAGGGTTCCAAGGTAACATACATGGTAGCGCCCCTGCTTAATTCGCCCGCTTCCCGGAGTGCATGCACTTCAGCATGGGGAGTCCCGGCTTTCATATGATAACCCTTGCCAATAACCCGGCCATCTTTGACAATAACCGCCCCCACCATAGGGTTGGGACTTGTATTTCCTCTTGCTTTTGAGGCCAGTTCAAGGGCCATGCGCATATATTTTACGTCGGTTTTTATCATACCACTCACCCGAATCAATATAGTGGTCTATTTAAATTTAATAAAAACAAAACCCCGAAGAATGATATCTTCAGGATTGTGCATAGATAAGCAAATAGGTTCAAACCTAAGTATCTTCTCCCATCCAGACTTTAACTGTCGGCTTTGGATTCTCACCAAATCGGCCTTCTGGCTCGCGGGCTCATCCCAAGACGGGCATCACCGCCGGTAAGGAATTGCACCTTTCCCCGAAGATAATCCAATATTTATTTGATTTTAATTATATTACTTTGGACATAAACTGTCAAATAAACTGTGGGTTTATTCAATGTGGGACTTATCATACATGGGGGCTAAATTGTAAGAGGACATATTAAAAAATAATATGCCCTCTTATGTTACCTTATGATTTGGCTTTTTCCCGTGGCCTAAACAACATGGTTATCGCCCACAAGCCGGCAATACCGATCAAAACGTAAACAGCCCTGCTCAGGGTTGCCGTTGAACTGCCGAAAAGGTAAGCAACAACATCAAAATTGAATAGTCCAACCAAAAGCCAGTTCAAGGCGCCGATGATTACCAGGACCAGGGCGATCCTGTCCAAAACCATGGTTGACCCTCCTTTCCTTCAGATAAATTTCAGATTGAATCTAGTATTCCACAATAATATTAATTTAAAACGAAAAAACTCACCTGTGGGTGAGTTTCAGATTGTAGACAAATCAAATTAGTACAATTGAGGAGAGCTTAAATGATCCTCCACTCCAATATTTCCAATCCAGTCCATTGGAGGGGTGGGTGGGCTCTCCGCTACCACGGAGCTTTATGCTGCAAAACCTTGCCAAGAAGGCAGTGTTCCCGAACTCGATGG